>NZ_JBFRFW010000010.1:0-255071 GCF_052115025.1 Bradyrhizobium sp. 2TAF24
GCGCCAAGGGGCGCGGCGGCGCGGCCGCGACGGGCGGTGGCGGCAGCGGCGCCGGCTTGTGCGCGGGCGTTGCGGTTGTCGGCGCCGGGCGCGGCAGCGGGGTGGGCGGCTTGCGCTGGAGATTCTGCGCCGTGAGCTTGGCGAGCTCCCGCGTGAGCTGTTCCTGGCTCGCCTTCAACTGCTCCTGGCCGGCTTTGAGCAGCTCGATATCACGCGCCATGGCCGCGAGCGTCTGGCTAATCGACTGCAAATTCTGTGTCACGTCCGCTGAGGGCGCGGCCGCGGTGGTCGGCGCGACCGGTTGAGCGGAGGGCGCAACTGCCGGTATCGCAGGATTGGGGGCTGCTGCCCCGGTGGTCGCCGCGGACGGTTGCGCCGGTGCATTCGTGACAGGTGTCAGCAGCGGCGCGAGCTGCGGTGCCCAGTGCGCGAGCGCTCGCCGGCCGGCGTCGCCATAGGACTGCCAGGCGAGGGTGGCGACGCCGCCCAGCGCGATGGCGAACAGGAAGCGGCCGGCAGTCCGCAGCGGCCGTGGGCCGTCCGACAGCGGCACACCGACCGGAAGCTGATCGACGGCGACATCATCCGCCCGGCCGTCAACGGCGGCGGCCGCGCGGAAAGTCGTGTCCACCGCGGGCACCGGCCGTCCTGCGGCCGCTTCGGACGCCGGCCGTGCGGGAGTGTCGAGGGTGACGGGCGGCGCTTCAGGCGCGAGCGGCGGCGGCGAGCTGCCCGCCGAGGTCTTGTCACTGCTATCGATGAGAATGATGTCGTGAGGCTCGGTCCGCTTCGGCGGCTCGGATTCCGTCGGCTTCAATATAGAGAGCATCGGCGTGCTTTGTCCCCGCAGGCATGGCGATGGGGCGCACGCGCGACCTGCGCAGCGCCCATGATCTGCCCCCTTTAATTCCACACGCCGGTTTGACCAAAGCAAGGCCCTTCCGTGGAGAGTGTTGGGCCCGTGGCGATCGAAGGGAACACGCCGGCAGAGGGCTGCCGACTATTTTCCTCGATGGTTATGAACTGTGCTCACGGCTGCTCGGCCTGTGGCACCGGCTGCCCGAGCTGAGACGATGCAGGGGTGGATTGGAGCGCGCTCTGATACGGCTTGAACAGGCTGATCGCCATGCCGATGGTCACGATCAGGATGCCGAGCAGGGCGAGCGGGTGCGGCTGCTCGCCGAGCAGCAACGCCGCCTCGATTGTCGCTAGCACCGGCACCAGCGCCGCGAAGGTCGCGCCGACGGCGGGGCCGAGAATGGTCACGGCACGGCTGAAGAAATAGAGCCCCAAGATCGAGACCATGACGCCCTGATAGACGGCCTGCAGCACAATGGCGCCGAGCGGGGCGTGCAGCAGCCCGAGGCCGCGGGTCGCGAGATAGATCGGGCAGTAGATCACCGCCGAGCCGACCGAGACGATCGCGGTCGCGAGCAGGGCATCGATGGCCCATCGTCGCGCCGTGATGTTGTAGATCGCCCACAGCAGGCCGCCGAGCAGGAACAGTGCGACCGCAGCCCAGCCGCCGCTGCCGGACAGCGCGTTGCTGCCGGCCAGCGCCATCCCCAGCAGCACCGTCGCGATGCCGGTGATCTGCATGGGAGAGAGCCGCTCCTTCATGACGATGCGGCTCAGGATCGCGGTCAGTGCGATCATGCTGCCGGGCGTCAGGGCGAAGAAGCCGACCGCCGCAAGACTGAGACCTGCCGCGACCGCCAGGATGTAGGGGGCGCCGATGCCGACGATCAGCAGCACGATCGGAAGCGCTTTCAGGCCACCGAAGCCACGGTGCAGCAGCACCGGCAACAGCACTGTGCCGGAGACGGCGAAACGGATGAAGGTGACGTCGTAGGAATCGAGGGTGGAGTGCGCGACGCCGAGCCGCGTGACCACCGGGAAGCCACCCCAGATCAGTGCGGCGAGGAGGCCGAAGCCCGCACCGGTCCATCTGCTGCTCATGGTGTGCTGTCGTTCCTTGCGAACCGCGGGTGCGGCGTGGTCGTCGTCTCGGAGCGGGCGACGCGACGACATGTGGTTGATGTCAATAACCCGAGCCTGCCGGTGCCGGGAGAGCCGATTGGTCATGCCAGCCCCTCCGTCAGGGCTGGCCCGCTGGGAGCGCGTAGACCGATCGGCCATACGGTTGATTGTTCGGTGTGCTTCGAAGGGCACTTTGCGCGAGCACGGCGTCTCGGCCGCTTGTTGTACGAGGCGCGTCAGGCCCGGACGGAAAACCGGTCGAACGCGGTCAGGTTCTGGGTCGGGAGATCGACTTCGCGCTGATAGATCGTGGTCTGCAGGAAGTCGAGTTCCGCGGCGCGATCTGTGTCGTTGATATCGATGTACCAGGCCTTCGGCCGGCCGTCGGAACCGTCGCTCCAGCGATAGCCGCGCCGCTTCAGTTCGTCCTTGAGGTCGAAGGGTGCGTGCTGGGCCCAGATGCGGATGGTCTTGCGCCGCGCGCGCTCGAGCAGCACGCTCAGCACGCTCTTGTCGGTACCGGGCAGCTGGAACGCGAGGATTTCGAGCAGCGCCTGGCAGTCGTCCACCGCGCGATGCGCCTCATGGAAGAAGCCGGCCTTCATCAGCAGGTACGACAGGCGCGAGCCTTCGAAGCCATGGTCGCGCCAGGCGATCTCGCTGACCGAGCAGGCCCAGGCCTTCCGCGTGAACGTCTGGCAGTAGCGCTCCATGAACTTGCGGTCGAACGCCGCATTGTGGGCGATGACGATGACCGCGTCGGCGGCGAATGCCGCGATCCGATCTTCATCGAGCTTGTGGCCGCGGACCATGTCGTCGGTGATGCCGGTCAGCGCAGTCACTTCCGCTGGAATGGCGGCGGAGGGTTGGTTGAACGCGGAGAAGGTGTCGACAACCCGGATGATCTGTCCATCGGGCCGATAGGTGAACTT
Organism: Bradyrhizobium sp. 2TAF24; assembly: GCF_052115025.1. Classification (NCBI taxonomy): domain Bacteria; kingdom Pseudomonadati; phylum Pseudomonadota; class Alphaproteobacteria; order Hyphomicrobiales; family Nitrobacteraceae; genus Bradyrhizobium; species Bradyrhizobium sp. 2TAF24. The sequence goes on from NZ_JBFRFW010000010.1 coordinate 2,913, forward strand.
GACCATCCCCAGCTCGATGATCTCGTCGCGGGCGGTATCGAGGCCGGTCGTTTCCACATCGAGGAGGAGGCCGGTCCGCGTCGCCTCGCGATCGCCGGGATTGAAGTCTTTCCGAGCCACGAGACGGCGCAGGATCCGATAGTCCGGCGACCGCTCCAGCGTCGCCGCCAGCTCGGCCAGGTTCAGGTGTTCGGTCATGGCTGCGACTTATAGATGAGTCGCGACGTCGATGCGCCTTTTGCCTTGGGGGCTGTGATTCGTGGGGAACAGCGATCGTCAGGTTCCATACCGTGCGAGGCCGAGATCCGAGGCGTCGATCTCGGGCGGGCGGCCACTGATGAGGTCGGCAAGGACACGGGCGGAGCCGCAGGCCATGGTCCATCCGAGGGTGCCGTGGCCGCTGTTGATGAACAGGTTGGCGTAGCGGCTGCGGCCGATCACCGGCGTGCCGTCCGGCGTCATCGGGCGCAGGCCGGACCAGAAGCTGGCGGCACGAACGTCACCGCCGCCGGCGAACAGATCCGTCACCGAATGCTCCAGCGTGGCGCGGCGCGGCTGCGGCAGGTCGTTGGTGTAGCCGGAAATCTCCGCCATGCCGCCGACCCGGATGCGGTCGCCGAGGCGGGTGATCGCGATCTTGAAGGTCTCGTCCATGATCGTCGATTCCGGCGCGCGCGTTGCGTCGACGATCGGGATCGTCAGCGAGTAGCCCTTCACTGGATAGATCGGCAGCCGCAGGTCGATCATGCCGGCGAGCTGCGGTGAGAAGCTGCCGAGCGCCAGCACATAGGCGTCCGCGGTGACGAGGCCGGCGGAGGTCTCGATCCCAGTAATGCCGCCGCGTTCCTTGCGCAGGCCGTGGATCGCATGGCCATACCGGAAGGACACCCCGGCTGCGGCCGCGAGCTGGGCGAGCGCGGTGGTGAACTTGAAGCAGTCACCGGTTTCGTCGTTGGGCAGGCGCAGCCCGCCGACGATCTTGTCGCTGGCATGGGCGAGCGCGGGCTCGGCCGCGACGCAGCCCGCCGGATCGAGCAGCTCGAACGGCACGCCGTCGGTGCGCAGCACCTCGATATCCTTAGCGGTGCCGTCGAGCTGGGCCTGTGTGCGGAACAGCTGCAGCGTGCCCTGCGTGCGCCCGTCATAGGTGATGCCGGTGTCGTTGCGCAGCGCGATCAGGCAGTCGCGGCTGTATTCGGCGAGCCGCACCATGCGGCTCTTGTTCACCGCGTAGCGCGCCGAGGTGCAGTTGCGCAGCATGCTGAACAGCCAGCTCACCATGGCGAGGTCGAGGCGCGGCCGCAGGATCAGCGGCGCGTGCGTCATGAACAGCCACTTCATCGCCTTGACCGGAATGCCGGGCGCGGCCCAGGGCGAGGCGTAGCCCGGCGAGATCTGGCCGGCATTGGCGAAACTGGTTTCGAGGGCGGCGCCGTCCTGGCGATCGATCACCGTGACTTCGTGACCGGCACGCGCCAGATAATAGGCGGTGGTGACGCCGATAACGCCGCCCCCCAGCACTGCGACTCTCATGCGGACCTCGCGACACGGTTGGAGAGAGCGGTTTCATCCTCGGTATAGATCCGCGCGTAGCGCCGGCTCAGCGAGGTGAGAATTTCATAAGGGATGGTGCCGGCATCGCCGGCGACGTCGTCGAGCGTCTGGTTGGGGCCGATCAGCTCGACGAGGTCTCCCGCGCGCAGGGCGTCGTCGGGCAGCGAGCTGATGTCGAGCGTCATGCTGTCCATCGAGATTCGACCGGCGATGGGAGCGCGAACACCCCGCACATAGGCCGCGCCGCGTCCGCTCAGGCCACGCGGCCAGCCGTCGGCATACCCGACGCCGATGGTCGCAAGGCGCGTCGGAGCCGACGCCCGGAAGGTGAGGCCATAGCCGACACCGGTGTTGGCCGTGATGGTGCGGACCTGGATCACCCGCGCGTCGAGTTGCACCACCGGTCGTGGTCGCACGGCACCGGGCACCGGATCGGCGCCGTAGAGTGCGATGCCGGGGCGCACGAGGTCGCCGTGGTAGGTGGTGTCGAGAAATGCGCCGCCGGAGTTGGCGAATGAACGGCGGATCGCCGGAAACTGTGCGGCGAATTGCCGGAAGACGGCGAGCTGGTCGGCGTTGGCGGTGTGCGCCGGCTCGTCGGCGCAGGCGAGGTGGCTCATCAGGAGGACGAGATCGATGCCGTCGAGCATGGCGGGATGCCGCCGCAACTGCTCGACCTCGCCGGCCGACAGGCCAAGTCGTGACATGCCGGTGTCGACCTGCAGCGCCGCCGGCAGGCGGCGCCCCAGCTGCACGGCGGCCGCCGACCATGCCTCGACCTGCGCCAGGGAGTTGAGAACCGGGATGACGCCGAGCGCGATCGCCTCGGCCTCCGCGCCAGGCAACAGTCCGTTGAGGACGTAGAGCTGTGCCGCCGAGGGCAGGTGCGCCCGCAGGTCGCGGGTTTCGCACAGCTGCGCCACGAAGAAATGCCGGCAGCCCTCCTTCAGCAATGCGGAAGCGACCCGCGTTGCGCCGAGGCCATAGGCATCGGCCTTGACCACCGCGGCGGCCTCGGCCGGACGCACGCGATCACGGACCAGCCGATAGTTCGACCGCAGCGCCGACAGGTCGACGGTCAGAACCGCGCCGGCGGAAATGTCGTGGGGGGCGAAGGCAAGCGACATGAAGGGCACCGCAAATCAGTTGCACTGACGCTACAGGAGGATTGTTCGAATGTTGGTTGATTGAGCGAAATATTCCGCCTAATTTCAGGCTATATCGCAATAAAGAGCGAAGTTACGCAATAAAATGCAAGCTATCGATGCCATCGACCGGCAGATCCTGCGCCACCTCAAGGCGGATGGGCGCATCAGCAATGTCAAGCTCGCCACCGCCGTCGGGCTGTCGCCATCGGCCTGCTTGCGGCGCGTCCAGATTCTCGAGGAGCAGGGCACGATCCGCGGCTACACCGCGATCGTGGAAGGTCCCGACACCGGCGCCGGGATCGTCATCATTGTGCAGATCACGCTTGAGCGGCAGACCGAGCAGTTCCTGCACCGCTTCGAGGCGGCGGTGCGCAAGCATCCCGAGATCCGGGAATGCTACCTGATGACCGGCGGCTCGGATTATCTGCTTCATGTCGAGGCCGAGAGCGCAGCCGCCTATGAGACGGTCCACAAGGAGGTGCTGTCGCGCCTACCCGGCGTGGCGCGGATTCACTCCAGCTTCGCGATCCGCCGGGTACTGCCGGCGCGCTAACCGGTGAGTCGCAAGGCGCGCGCGGCTAGACGGCACCCGCCTGCCAGACGCCGAGCACGCCGCCTGCCGCTGCGCTCAGCACCACGATCAGCAGCGGCGGCGCCCGCCAGGCGGTCAGCAGGACAAAGCCGGTGAGGGCGATGCCGAAGTCGCCTTGCGTCTTGACGGTGGTCGACCACACCGGATTGTAGAGCGCAGCTCCCAGGATGCCGACGACAGCGGCATTGACGCCGCGCATGATCGCCTGGGCGAAGCTGCGCCGGCGGAACGTGTCCCAGTAGGGCAGCGCTGCGATCACGACCAGAAGGCCCGGCAGAAAGATGGCCGCGAGCGCCAGCGCCGCGCCGACGAGGCCGTGCGGCGCCGGCTGCATGATCGCGCCGAGATAGGCGGCAAAGGTGAAGAGTGGTCCCGGGACGGCCTGCGCCGCGCCATAGCCGGTGAGGAACGCATCGTCCGTCACCCATCCGGGCGTGACCACGGCTTCGCGCAGCAGCGGCAGCACGACATGGCCGCCGCCGAACACCAGCGCGCCGGACCGGTAGAAGGCGTCAACCAGGGCGACGCCGGCGTTGGGCCAGGCACTGCGCAGGATGGGCAAGCCGACGAGCAGCGCGAAGAAGGCCGCGAGCGCGGCCAGGGCGACGCTGCGGCTGACGCTGGCGCCGATGCGTCCGGGATCGTCAGGGACGGCGCCGCGGCAGAATCGCCAGCCCAGCACGCCGCCGATCAGGATGGCGCCGATCTGCGCGATCGAGGAGGTGCTGGCGAGGATGGTCAGCGCCGCAACCAGAGCAATGGAGGCGCGGGTCCGGTCAGGACAGAGGCTGCGCGCCATGCCCCAGACCGCCTGGGCGACGATGGCCACCGCGACCAGCTTGAGGCCGTGGACCACCCCGAGGCCGAGCGGGCTGTTCAGCGACGCCGCGCCATAGGCGAACAGCACGAGCAGGAGCGCCGAGGGCAGTGTGAAGCCGATCCAGGCGGCGGCGCCGCCGAGATAGCCGGCACGCATCAGGCCGATGGAAAATCCGACCTGGCTGCTGGCCGGACCGGGAAGAAACTGGCACAGCGCGACCAGATCGGCATAAGCCTGTTCTTCCAGCCAGCGGCGGCGGACGACGAACTCCTCACGGAAATAGCCGATATGGGCGATCGGGCCGCCGAACGACGTGATACCGAGGCGCAGGAAAGTCAGCAGGACTTCGCGTGCGGAGCCGGGAGGCGATGGCGTCATGGTCTGTGGTGGGCCTGATTTGATGGGCGGTTCGATCGGCGGCATTTTGACCACGTTATAACACACGCAATGCGGCCCGCTGGGCAATTGCGGGTTTCGAAGCTACGCCGGCTTTGCTTTCGTCTATGGCGCCATGCGTAAGCGCCTGCGGCGTTCCGCCAAGGGGTGAGGCCGGTGGCTCCGGCCGTCGGATCTGAGACGCTCGGACAAATCTGATTTGGCTCGACACTCGGGACATTGCCCCTGCGATGCTTGACTCCCGTCGTTTGGCTCGGGCAGGTGACGCGGAATGTCGCGTCTGCAGGTATGAACTGTCACGCCATGTCTTCTTCCACTGCCGCTCCAGACCTTTCCAGCCCTGCGACCGGGGCTGGTCGCGTCAGGCGCCTTGTCTTTCGCGGGGTGCCGGCCCGCGTCGCCCTGGCGGTGGCCTCAATCATCGCGATCACTCTGGCCGGCATGATCTGGCTGCTCCAGGCGTCGCTGAACGACTCCGACAGCCGCGACCGTGTGGCTCAGATGAAGCTGATCACCGGCATGCTGGACAGCGCCTTCGACCAGGCCGGCAAGTTCGCGCTGGCGCTGGCCGAGACGACGGCGCGGCGCGCCGACGTCGGCGCTGCGCTCGCAACCGGCGACCGCGCCGGTCTGCAGCAGATGTCGGCGAGCACGTACGACTACCTGAAGCGCCAGGCCGGCATCCAGATCTTCGGCTACCACAGCAGGGACATCCGTTACCTGCTGCGCATGCACAAGCTCGATACGTTCAACGACGATATCTCGGCGTTCCGCTCCATGGTGGTGGCCGCGAACCGGACGCGGCGGGCCCAGACCGGTGTCGAGATCGGCGTCGCCGGCATCGGTGTCCGTGGCATCGCCGTGGTCAATTCCGGCGATACGTTCGCCGGGACCATGGAGGTCGGCCTCGATATCCGGCCGATCCTCGATCTCGTGAAGGCGTCGACCAATGCCAACCTTGCGGTGGTGATCGTGCCGTCGCTGAGCGGGGTCGCGATCGATGAGAAAATGCCGCGGTTCGGCGACCTCGCGCTCGCGGTATCGACCGACGACGAGCTGTTCGCCAATCTGCTGAGGACCAGCCGGGTGCCGCCGACCCGTGATCTGCAGATCAGCCAGGCCCGGATCGACGGGCGCGCTTACAACATGGCGATCGAACCGCTGGTCGATTTCAGCGGTCGTCTGGTCGGGATGACCGTCGCGCTCAAGGACGATATGCGCGCTGGTGCGCGCACGCGCACCGAGCTGTGGGTGGTGGCCCTGTGCGGCGCGATCATCGCGTATGTGGTGTTTGCCGTCGTGTTTCAGAACATCATGGCCCGGCGCGGGGACGCGTGATGGCGCGCTTTGTGCTGCTGGTGGCGCTGCTTCTCGCCCTGGTATCGGAGGCATGGGCGGGCGACAAGGCCAGCCCGGATGCCACGATCCCGCTGCCGGACGGTGTCGAGCTGCCGATCCGGGTGAGGGTCGCGTTCCGCGTGCTCAATGTGCTGCGCATCGCCGAAGTCGCGGGACAGGGGCGCTTCTATGTGGAGGTCACCCAGCGCTGGAACGATCCGCGGCTGCGTTTCGACGCGGTAGAGCGCGGCACCGGGCGGATCGATCGCGTCGGTCAGGATGCCGATGGCTACCTGAAGACGATCTGGATTCCGGCGCTGAGCGTCGACAACCAGATCGGCGAGCGGGAGTCGCGCACCGCGGCGGTGTCGACCTATGCCAACGGCGATGTCGTGTTCATCGAGCGCTACGAAAGCAATTTCCGCTTTCGCATGAACATGGATGCGTTTCCGTTCGACACCCAGGACCTGACGCTGGAATTCTCGCTGCCGCGTTACGCCAAGCAGGATGCCATCCTGATCGCGACCGAAACCGACCGCCAGCTGTCCGGCATCGAGCAGGCGCTCGCGGTGGTCGACTGGAAGCCGCTGCGCCTGCGCTTTTCCAACGAGGAGGCGATGGGCTGGAACGCGCGCTCCTATTCAAGGCTCAACGCCACCATCACGCTGACCCGCCAGTCGGAGCGCTACCTGTTGCGCATCTTCATCCCGATCATGGCGGTGCTGGCGGCGTCGATCTTCGTGCTGTGGGCGCCCGGCTTGACCGAAAAGGACAAGGGCACCCAGATCTTTTCCTCGCTGCTGGCGCTGGCGGCGCTCAGCTTCACCTTCGAGGCGAGTTTTCCGGGTGCGATCTCGCTGAATACCCCGGTCGCGCAGATCATCTCGCTTGGCTATCTCTATCTCGTGGTCGTGCTGCTGTTCGATGCCATCATCTCGACGGGATGCCGGCGGCCGCATTCGCGCTATTTCACGCTGTGCATGGCGCTGCGCCATGAATTCCGCTGGGCGCTGCCGGCATTGATGGTGGTCGTGTCGGTCGGCGCCGCGGTGCGGGCGATCCCGGGGTAGGCGATCGGCCACGGCTGGCGTTGATCGGCATGAGGGCCAGCGCCCCCAAGCGACGGCTTGACGTTTCCGCCGGCCGGCCACAAAGTTTCACCTTGAAACTCAAAGAGCGGGGCCGCTCCTGGCATGCCCGGAAAGACCGATCTGTCCCGAATGAACTGTTCGCTGGCGCGCGCTCTCGGCGCCGTGGGCGACTGGTGGACGCTGCTGATCGTGCGCGATGCGATGTTTGGGGTGAAGCGCTTCAGCGACTTTCAGCAAAGCCTGGGGATCGCGCGCAACATCCTGTCTGCCCGGCTGGAGCGGCTGGTCGCGGCCGACATCCTGTCGCGGCAGGGCACCGCGGCGCGCCCGCTCTACGAATTGACAGCCAAGGGGCAGGCGCTGCTGCCGGCGCTGGTCGCCCTGATGCAATGGGGCGATGCCTGGGAGGTGAATGGAGCGCCGCCGGTGCTGGTGACCGATGCGGCCGGCCGCAAGGTCAAGCCGCTGGAGGTGCGGAGCCCGTCAGGAGCGGTGATCAACGGCGCTACCGTTCAGTTTTCACCAGGCCCTGGTGCCGACAGGCGAACGCGGGCTTTCTTCAAGGCGCTGCAGGCGGCCAAAGACGATTGATGCCGAGATTGATGGGGCGGCGGTCGAAAGGCGCCACGGCTAGCCGATGATCGGCGAGGCCGCGGCTTCAACGACACCCTGCGCGGCGAGAATTGAAAGGTTCTTCTCGATTTTCGCGGTGTCGCAGTAGACGTGGAATTCAGTGACCTTGCCCCAGCGGATGGTGATGAAGAACACACCCTCGTTCGGCAGCGGATTGCCTTTCTTGTCATGGAGCTCGTCGACCCACTCCACGGCGGCCAGGCTGTGCCATGGCGGGCCGCTCACGATCAGCTTGCGAACGTCGAATTTGAGGCCGGGAAACACCGCTGCCAGGCGGCGATACCACTCCTCCCTGCGGCCCGAAGTGATCCGGCGGCCGGACATCGCATGGGAGCCGGCGAACCAGTGTTCGGCGTCGGTGTGGAACTGGCTGGTAACGAAGCGATAGTCGCCGGCATTGAGGCGGGAGAAGACGTTCTGCAGTTTGCGCCGAAGGATGAAATGATACATCGGATCCCTGCACGGTTGGGTCCTGAGAGCGTGATGGTCGCAACGATGAAACTCTCAATGGTTGCAGAGTAGTACCATTTTGTTTGAGTTTCAATCTGGGACCAATTGGTGCGTGCGGGGCCAGTCTGCCGGCGCTGGGGCCAAGCTTTATGCTTCGTGAACGATCCGTCCGCCCACAACCGTCAAGAGGCATGACAGGTCCTTGAGCGCATCGACGGCGACCGCCGTTGGATCGTCCGACAGGACAGCAAGGTCGGCGGCAAACCCCGGTCGCAGCGCTCCCTTCCAGTCTTCGTCGAAGGTCAGCGCAGCGCCGGCGACGGTGAACAGCCGCAGCGCGGTCGCCGGATCGAGGCGCTGGTCTGCGCCGATGACCGTTGCCGTGGTGCGCTCCTGCCGTGCACAGGCGGCCCAGAGCGTGAAGAACGGATCATACGGAATGTTGTCCGTCGCGAGCGCCAGCGGAATGCCGGCGTCGAGCAGCCGGCGGTGCGGCACGATATGGCTGCCACCGTCGGCCTCGTCGAGATAACGCCGGCCGCCCTTCCACAGGTAGTAGGTCGGAATGGTGGTGACGAGCACGCCGAGCCGCGCCAGCGCGGTGATATCGGCGTCGCGGGCCCGGGCGATATGCTCGATCACCCAGCGGCGTTGTTTCAGGGGATAGCGTGCGTTGACCGCTTCGAGCAAGGGGACGATCTCGTGCAGCTGATCCCCGACAATGGTGTGCAGGCGCAGGTCGAACTCGGCGGCGAGAAAGCAGGCCTCGCGAAAGTCGGCCGGCGACACCGCCTGCTCGACGAAGCCAGACCAGCCGGTGTCGGGCAGGTGGGCCCGGGCGCAGCACGCCACGGTCGGGTCGCCGCCATAGGCGATGTGCAGGCCCGAGACCCGCAGCCAGCGGTCGCCGAGGCCGGCGCCGCGGGCGGTCGACAGCCAGTCGCGCATGATGCGGCGGGCCTCTGTGAGGTCGCTCCAGCTCGGGCTGACCACGAGGCCGGCGCGCACCGTCAGCTCGTTGCGCTCCCAGAGATGGCGATAGACGGAAATCGTCTCGGCGGCCGAGCCGTGGCCCTCATAGATGCTGGTCGTGCCCTTGGCATTGTAGAGTTGTTGCGACAGCCGCACGCCGTCGAGGCGCTCGGCAAAGCCGAACCGCGGCACCGCCGGCAGGATGTCGAATTCGACGGTCGGACGGTTGTTGCGCTCGATGATGATGCCGTTCAGACGGCCATCGGCGTCCTTCAGGATCTCGACGCCGGCGCAACGCGGCGCGGAGGTCTCGTCGAGCCCATTGAGTGCCAGCGCGCGCGAATTCAGCGCCGAGTGCCCCGGCGGCTTGCCCCAGTTGCCGAACACGCCCTGGATATAGACTGGATGGTTCGGCGCCGCGGCATCGAGCTCACTGCGGTTCGGCAGCCGCCCTTCGGCGAGGCTCTGCGGCCCGTCGAAGAAGAACGGTGGCGTGCCCACCGGCATGGTGACGATCCATGCGCCCGGCGGGGTACGAGCCGCCGCAGCGCGGATGCGGTCGAGGATGTCCGCGATGCTGCGCACGCCGGCGAGGGACGGGCGCTGCTGCTTCAGCCCCTCGCGCTCCATGTGAGCGTGGGTGTCGTTGAAACCGGGAATGACACAGGCGCCGTCGAGATCGATCACCCGGGCATTGGGCGCCGCCGCCAGCGCGGCATCGTCGTCGCCGACCGCGGTGATCACGCCGTCGCGGATAGCGAGCGCCGATGCCCGTGGCCGCGCGTCGTCGAGGGTGATGATGCCTGCATTGCGCAGCACCAGGTCTTGGGACGGGAGCATCGCGCCTACGAACCGCCTTCGTACCAGGGGAACAGTCGCCGCGCGAGCGCGACGAAGATGCGGTCGGCGAGGAAGCCGAAGGTGCCGAGCAGCACGAGGCCGATGAACATGATGTCGACCCGGAACAGCTGGTGTCCCTGCGACATCATGTAGGCGACGCCGGCGGACGCGCCCGACAACTCTGCGGCGACGAGGACGATCAGCGACACCGCGATCGCCTGGCGGATGCCGGACAGGATGAACGGCAGCGCCGCCGGCAGCACGATCAGCAGCAGCGTCGCGAGGCGGCCGGCGCCGAGGCAGGCGGCCGAGCGCAGGTAGACGACATGGACGTCGCGCACGCCGATGAAGGTCGTGATCCAGATCGGAAAGAACGCGCCCCAGGCCACCAGCGCGACTTTCGAGGGCTCGCCGATGCCGAACCACAGGATGCACAGCGGCACGAGCGCAATGGTCGGAATGGCGCGGAAGCCGTGCAGCAACGGCTCGGCGAGATACTGCAGCGTGCGGACGCGCGCCGTGGCGAGGCCAGCGGCAAGGCCGAGGACCAGCGCGACGGCAAATCCCGAGGCCGCACGCGCGAGACTGATGGCGATGTTGCGGGCGATCTCGCCGGACCACAGCATCGGGACGAAGGTCTGGATCACCTGGGAGGGCGGCGGAAACAGCACCTCGTTGATCCAGCTGGAATAGCGCGGGACCGCCTCCCAGACTGCGAGGAAGATCACGACACCGAGAATGTTCAGCCCCACACGCCGCAACACCGCGATCCGCTGCGACCGCAGGTGGGCGGCCTTGAAACTGTCCTCGAACGATAGAGCGCGGTCGCGCACGAGATCCGAGACAGGAGCTTCTGATGAAATCAGGGTCATGCCGCTCTCCGCTCGGTGTCGGCGAGGCGGCCGGAGATGGCGGCGTAGAGCGCGCCGAACTCCGACGAGCCGCGGTCGCGCGGGTAGGGCGCAGCGATCGTGAGATCGGCCTTGATGGTGCCGGGATGGGCGCCCATCACCACCACGCGCTGGGCGAGGAAGGCGGCCTCGTCGATGTTGTGGGTGACGAAGACGATGGACACGCCTGTCTCGCGCCACAGCCGCAGCAAATCCTCCTGCAGCGTCTGCCGGGTCATGGCGTCGACGGCGGCGAACGGCTCGTCCATCAGCAGCACTTCCGGCTCGACCACCAGCGCCCGCGCCACCGCAACGCGCTGACGCATGCCGCCGGACAGTTCGTGAGGATACTTGTCGGCGGCGTGCGCAAGGCCGACGCGCGTGAGCGCATCGAGTGCACGTTTGCGGCGCAGGGAGCGCGGCTGGCCGCGCATGCGCAGGCCGAACTCGACATTCTGCCGCGCCGTCATCCAGGCGAACAGCGCGTAGTCCTGGAACACGACGCCGCGCTCCGGGCCCGGCCCCTGGATCGGCCGGCCGTGGAACGTGACGGCGCCGCGCGTCGGCGGCAGGAAGCCGGCGATCAGCTGCAGCAGCGTGGTCTTGCCGCAACCGGACGGGTCGATCAGGCAGACGAACTCGCCCCTGGCGATCTGCAGCGACACGTCGCGCAGCGCCCAGGTCGGCGAGCCGTCGCGGCCGGCATAGATCTGCGAGACGGTGGCGATGTCGATCAGCGAGGACGATGCCGGGGTCATGCCAGCGTCACGCGGTCGGGCCGGGCGGCCTTTGTCGGCCCTTCGGCGACGAGGCCACGGAGCAGCGTGCGGAGATCGCCCTTGGGCGCCTTGCCGAGGCCAGCGGTGATGGCCCATTCCGCCTGCGCCACGAGATCGTCGATAAAACGGTCGTCGAAGCCGATCTTGAAGGTAAAGGTCGATGTCGATTCCGCGATGTCGGCGGCAGGCGTCTTGATCCGGTCGGCAATCAGCTGCGGCCACGCCTTGTCGGAGGCGATGCGCTGTTCCGCGGCGAACAGTGCCTGGATCGCAGCCTTCACGAGGTCCGGCTTGTCCTTGAGCACCTTCTCGGTGGTGAGCAGCAACTGGTGGCTCTGGAAGTACTTCTCGATGCCGTCGAAGCTCATCTCGGCAACCTTGCCGCCGGACTGGCGCTGCGCCACCGCCACGGTCTGGCTGCTCCAGGCAAAGCCATCGATGTCACCGCGCACCAGGGCCGTGGTCATGTTGGCTGGCGGCAGGTCGACGACGGTGATGTCGCCGCTCTTGAGGCCGGCGAGCTCGAGATATTTGGCGAGCAGATACTGTCCGGATGTGCCGACGCGGGTCGCGATCCGGCGCCCCCTGAGGCTTGCCGGCACCTTCGGATCGATGCCGCTGTCGCTGCGCACGGCGATCTTCATATCGCGCGAGTAGCGGCTGTAGTTGGCGACGGCCACCGGCCGCAGGCCGGTGAGCGCGGCGAATACCAGCGGGGTGTCGGTCGAGGCGGAGAAGTCGGCCGAACCGGACAGCAGCGCCTGCATCGCGTCGCGGCCGGATTCGAACGAGGACGTCGACAGTTCGACGTTCGCCTGCTTCCAGTAACCAGCCTCTTCGGCGACGTACGGCAGGGCCCAGGTGTAGCCGACGCTGCCATAGGCGAGCGAGCCTTTGAGCGCCTGCTGGGCGATAGCCGGAGACTTGATGAGGCCCGTGGCCGTGATGGCGCCGGCGGCGGCGATGAACTGGCGGCGCGACAGCGCCGGCGAGCGGCCCTCGCGTGCGGGGGAACGGAATGTCATGAACGTCGGAATCGCATGCTGGAGGTGAAGAGGGGTGAATGCCGGCCTTCTGCGAAGGACACTGGCGTTCCCTCTATTTGCTTGCATCCACGTGCACGTGGCAATTGCGGAGAATCCGCGTTTTCGAGCCGTGCATGCCAACGGGCGCGCGATCACGGAAAAATTCTTTCCCGCCCTGCATGCCAGATGGCGCGATGCGCGACCGATGGCCGCGACGGCCGCCATCAGGCCGTGGAGCAGCCATGCGAAAAGTGACTTGCATGATAATAGCTACCAAAGCATGATCGCCATCATTCATTCTCCACCATCGGACCTGTCCATGCGGCGAACGAGTTTCCGGTCGATGACCTGTCCGATTGCCCGCGGGCTCGATCGCGTCGGGGAATGGTGGAGCATCCTGATCCTGCGCGATGCCTTCAACGGGTTGACGCGGTTCGATCAGTTCGAGGACAGCCTTGGCATCGCCCCCAACATGCTGGCGCGTCGCCTCAAGGCGCTGGTCGCAGCCGGCCTGCTGGAGAAGCGCCGCTACAGCATCCATCCGCCCCGGTTCGAGTATGCGCTGACCGAACGCGGGCGCGACTTTCGCCCCGTGCTGGTGATGCTGCAGACATGGGGCAACACCCATTTCGCACCGGAGGGCAGAAGCGTGATCACCATCGACAGCCGTACAGGCCGCGAGGCCCGCCCGGTGGTGATCGATGCCGAGAGCGGCCTGCCGATCACCGATGCTGCCTTTCGTTCGGCCCCCGGGCCGGCCGCGAGCGAACGCACCCGGCGTCGCTATGCTCCGAGGGCTGTCAAGGAAACTGCAATATGACCGATCTGGCGGCCGAGGCCGACGACATTACTACTGCGGCTGTGCGGCCATCGCCGGCTCCCGTCATCGATGCGCGGACACGTCGACTGCTCGAGGCGCCGGTCGTGCCGTTGCTGCTGCGCATGGCCTGGCCGAATGTGCTGATCATGGTCGCGCAGGCCGCGACCGGTCTGATCGAGACGTGGTGGGTCGCCAAGCTCGGCACCGATGCGCTTGCCGGCATGGCCCTGGTGTTTCCGACCGTGATGCTGATGACCATGATCTCCGCCGGCGCCATGGGCGGCGGCATTTCCTCGGCGGTGGCGCGCGCGCTCGGCGCCGGGCGTCGGCCCGATGCCGACGCTCTGGTTCTGCATGCCGCCTTGATCAGCATCGCGCTCGGCCTGATCTTTTCGCTGGTGTTTCTGGTGTTCGGCGCGCCGATCTACCGCGCGCTCGGCGGCGATGGCGGGGAACTCGAAGCCGCACTGATCTATTCCGACACGGTGTTCGCCGGCAGCGTCTTTATCTGGCTGATGAACGGCTTCGCCAGCGTCATTCGCGGCACCGGCAACATGATATTTCCAGCGCTGGTGACATCCGTCGGTGTCGTGTTTCTGATTCCGGTTTCGCCGCTGCTGATCTTCGGCGCGGGCCCGATTCCGCCGCTCGGTGTCGCGGGGGGCGGCATCGCGATGGTGCTGTTCTATGCCGCCGGCACGATCGCGATGGCCTGGCATATCCTCGCGGGTCGCAACGCGGCGCGCTTCGTCTGGGTGAGGCCGCGTGCGGCTTTGTTCACAGGCATCCTGAGGGTCGGCGCGGTGTCGGCAATCGCCTCGATTCAGACCAATCTGACAGTTGCTGGCGCAACCGCACTGGTGGCGTCGGCCGCCGGCGTCAGCGCCATTGCCGGTTTCGGCACCGGCGCGAGGCTGGAATATCTTTTGGTGCCGCTGATCTTCGGCATTGGCGCGCCGCTGGTCGCGGTGGTCGGCACCAACATCGGCGCCGGCCAGCGCGAGCGAGCGCTCCGGATCGCCCTTGCCGGCGGTGCGCTTGCGTTCATCGCCACGGAAACCCTCGGGCTCGCTGCGGCCACCTGGCCCGAGCGCTGGCTGCTGCTGTTCAGCAGCGATCCCGAGATGCTGGCGGCGGGTAGTGCCTATCTGCGTATCGTAGGGCCGACCTATGGCTTCTTCGGGCTTGGTCTCGCCCTCTATTTCGCATCCCAGGGCGCAGGCCAGCTGATCTGGCCACTCGCCAGCGGCTTCCTGCGCCTTGCCATCGCTCTTGGGGGAGGCTGGCTGGCATTGCGCTGGTTTGGCGCGATCTCGGCGGTGTTCGCCGCACTCGCCGTCGCGTTGGTGGTCTATGGCACGACCATCCTGCTCGCGGTCCGGTCCGGCGTCTGGTTCCGGTAACGAGGCACGGACCTCTCGATGGCGGACCGGCCACGACCCTTCGGCGCCGGTGGCGAGCGTTACCAGGTGCCGGCGAACGCCTGCTGCACGGCCTTCGGATCGGATATGCCGTTGGCGAGCAGAAGCTGCAGCAGCAGGCGGGCTTTCTGCGGGTTGAGGTCGAGCGAGACGACGAGGCCGAGCTGGTCGTCGTTGACCTCGACATTGCGGTTGACGAATCCCGAGCCGACCCGGGTCGAGCGCACGACCACAACGCCTTGCTTCGCCGCGGCAGCAAGCGCATCGATGGCTGCCTTCGAGCTGTTGCCGTCGCCGACGCCCGCCAGCACGATGCCCTTGGCGCCGCGCTTGACGGCGTCCTCGATGGGCGCGGCATCCATGTTGGCATGGGAATAGACGATGTCGACCCGCGGCAGCGGCGGCGCTGCCGGCAGTTTCAGCCTGGATCCCCTGCCGGCCGTGCCGGGCTGGAGAAAGCGCACCGATCCGGTGTCGACATAGCCGACGGGGCCGGCATCCGGTGACCTGAACGTGTCGACACTGGTGGTATTGGTCTTCTGCGCCCAGCGCGCGCCGTGGATGGTGTCATTGAGCACCACGAGGACGCCGCGGCTGCGGGCCTCGGGCGTCGCGGCGACTCTCACGGCCTCATAGAGATTGGCCGGGCCATCGGCCCCGATGGCGGTCGACGGACGCATCGAGCCGACCAGCACGACGGGAATGTCGGTATCGAGCACCGTCTGGAGGAAGAAGGCGGTCTCCTCCATGGTATCGGTGCCGTGGGTGATGACGATACCGTCGGCTTCCCTGGTCTCGATGGCCGACTTGATGCGGCCGGCAAGGTCGAACCAGACCTTGTCGTTCATGTCCTGGGAGCCGATCGCGGAAATCTGCTCGGCGGAAATCCGCGCGAGCTTGTCCATGCCGGGGACGGCAGCGATGAGATCGGCCGCGCTGACCTTGCCGGAGTCATAAGCGTTGCCGGCGCGTGCGCTGGCCTGTCCGGCGATGGTGCCGCCAGTGCCGAGCACCAGCACGCGCGGCAGCGGCGTATCCGTTGCTGTCTGCGCGGCGGCTGGCGGCAGCGATAACCCCGCCAGCAGCACGGCGGTTGGGGCCATGGTACCGAGCGCTGCGCGGCACAGCCGAGCAAGGGGGAGCAACATCATCTCGTATCCTTCACCGACGATGGAACGTATCGAGGATGTGATGCGTCAGGCGACGCCCGGCGCGCTCCCGGGAGGAGCGCGCCGGATCGCCGATCACTTCTTGGCCTTCTCGTACTCGGCATGATATTCGGCGGCGAGCTTGCGCAGCGCCGTGCCGATCGCGGCGTACTGGTATTCGTTGAGATTGGCCAGCGACGCCCGGCCGGAGGGATGCTGGACACCGAAGCCGCTGCCGGGCAGCAGCACCACCCCGGTCTCGTCGGCGATGCGGAACAGGATGTCGGTCGGATTTTGTGTCTTCAGCACCCATTCCGCGAAAGCGTCGCCGTACAGCTTGCGGGAGACGTCCTCGAGGCTGACCAGGGTATAGTAGTCGACGCTGTTGTCGTCGCTCCGCAGCGGCAGGCCGAGCTTGCCATAGAGTGTCGCGTCCCGGCGGCGGATCAGGGCTTTGACAGCCTGCTTGTAGGCTTGTGGCGCATCCATCAGGTTGAACAGCGAGAACAGCACCATCTGCACCTGCTGCGGTGTCGACAGGCCTGCGGTATGGTTGAGGGCGACGGCGCGGCTGTCGGCGACCAGGCGATCGATGAACTTGACCTTGCGCGGCTCGGTGGTCAGTGACGCATAGCGTGCGTCGAGCTCCTTCTTCGCCGCCTCCGGCAGATCGGCGATGGTCTTGTCGATGACGTTGTCGCGCGCCATCGCGATGACGCCGAGCCGCCAGCCGGTGGCGCCGAAGTATTTTGAGAACGAGTAGACCAGGATCGTGTTCTGCGGACAGATCGCGAACAGTGACTGGAAGTCGTCGGCGAAGGTGCCGTAGACGTCGTCGGTGAGGATGATCAGGTCGGGCCGTTTCCTGACCACCTCGGCGATCGCGGCGAGGCCGGCCTCGTCGATCTTGACCGAAGGCGGATTGCTCGGGTTGACCAGGAAGAAAGCCTTGACCGCCGGGTCTTCGAGCTTCTTGATCTCGGAGGCCGGATATTGCCAGGCGGCTTTCGGATCAGCCTGGATCAGCACTTCCTTGAGCTGGTAGTCGTTGAGCTCGGGGATTTCGAGGTAGGGCGTGAATACCGGCGCGCCGATGGCGATCTTGTCACCGGGGGCGATCAGCTTGTTCTCGCGCATCGAGTTGAAGATGTAGGCCATTGCCGCGGTGCCGCCCTCGACAGCGAACAGGTCGACGTCGTCGGACAACGCGCCGTGCGCGCCCATTTCGCGAACGATGTACTCGCGCACGATCCGCTCGCTGACGCGGAGCATGCGGTCCGGTTCCGGATAGTTGGCCCCGAGAATGCCGGCGACCATCTCCAGCAGGAATTCGTCCGCGTTGAGGCCGAGCTGGTCGCGGACATAGGACAGCGCCTTGCCGAGAAACACCACGCCGGGCTTGTCACGGTTGCCGGCGACGAAGGCATCGAACCGGGCGGCGAGGCCCTCGCCGCGCGCGAGGCCGCCGACGCCCTCCGACATGTACGAAAACGACAGTTCCGCCTCGGCGACGGCAAACAGGCCGAGCTGGAAAAACGCGCGTCGCGGAATGGTCGCGAGGAAGTTGGGGTTGCCGCGGCCGGCATTGAGCATCAGCCGGTCGCTATGGCTCGACGCCAGCTGAATCAGGTTGTCCTTGAGCTCGAACGGGCTCAGCTTGGAGTATTTCGAATAGTCCGTCTTGGCCATCTGAGGTCTCCTCTTCGATACTGTCGCGGGCCGTCGGATCAGGCGAAGGCCACAATCAATGGGCCGAGCAAGGTCAGGAAGACGTTGGCGAGCGCGTAGGTGATCGCGAACGGAACGGTCGGGATCGAATTGCCGGCCTTGTCGAGCACGCCGCCGAACGCCGGATTGGCGCTGCGCGAGCCCGCGAGGGCGCCGGCGAAAATGGCGGCGTTGTCGTAGCGCAGCACATAGCGGCCGAACAGCATGGCCAGCAGCAGCGGCACCAGCGTCACCACCACGCCGATCATGAACAGCGTCAGGCCGCTGCTGGCGATGGTGTGGAAGGCTTGTGAGCCGGACTGCAGGCCGACCGCGGCGACGAAGCCGGCGAGGCCGAGGTCCTTGAGCAACTGGGACGCCTGGCTCGGCAGGTTGCCCATGGTCTGATGCCGGCTGCGCAGCCAGCCGAACAGCAGGCCCGACAGCAGCGCGCCGCCTCCGGCTCCGAGTGTCAGCGGGATCGTACCGGCGCGGATGACGATCAGGCCGATGAGCAGGCCGACGACCAGGCCGGCGCCATGGAACACGAAGTCGGTCTTGATGTCGGCGGACAGCGGCGCACCGGCTTCCGCTACGACGCGCTTGATGTCCTGTTCAGTGCCGTAGACGGTGATGACGTCGCCGGTCTTGACGACGGCATCGTCGCTCGGCACCACCGGCTCGTCGGCGCGGGTGATGCCCAGGATGTAGACGCCGTGGCGCAGCGTCGGTGACGTCGAACGCTTGATCTCGCCCAGCGATTTGCCGGCATAGGCCGGGTTGCGCAGGACCACGTCCTGCGTCTCCATGATCACGTCCATGCCGGGTTCGCTCTGCAGCTCCGCGCCGAGGCCGTCGGCCATGGTGACGACGCCCGACCGGCGACCGACCACGAGGACGATGTCGCCCGCGCGCAGCGAGACGTCGGGGCCGATGGCGATCAGCTGGCCGTTGCGCTTGATGCGTTCGACGGTGATGGTCGAGGCGCCTGCCGCCTGCTCGACCGCGGCGACGGTCTTGCCGGCGCCGGCACTGATTTGATAGAGCCGGCCGACGATTTCCGGGATGGCCGGCTCCTGGCCGGGCGCGAACACCAGCGCCCCCTTCAGTCGTTCAGCTTCCGCCTTGATGGCATCGTCGCGAATGTCGCGGCCCATCAGCCGTGGCAGCACGTTGACGCAGATGATGATCGCGCCGAGCGATCCGAAGATGTAGGACACCGCGTAGCCGATCGCGACATTGGCCTGCAGCGTCTGCACCTCGGCAGCCGGCAGGCCGAGGCGGGAGAGGGCGTCGCCGGCGGTGCCGATGATGGCCGACTGGGTCATGCCCCCGGCGGCAAGGCCCGCGGCCATGCCCTTGTCGAGCGCGAAAATCTTGGCCATGACGATGACGGTGACGAGGCCCGCGACTGCAGTGAAGACAGCCAGCAGGATCTCACGCAGCGACTGCGGGCCGAGCGATTTGAAGAATTGCGGGCCGCTTTCGAAGCCGACGGCGTAGATGAACAGCGCGAACAGCAGCGATTTCACGCCGTTGTCGACGGAGACGCCGACCAGGCTGAGCACGACTGCCGCGAGCAGCGAGCCGGCGACGCCGCCGAGCTGGAATTTGCCGTAATGAATGCGCCCGATCCAGAAGCCGATCGCCAGCGACAGGAACAGCATAATTTCGGGCGAATGCTTCAGGGTCTGCTGGATCCATTCCATCGGCAACTCCTCTCGAAACAGGGGCAGGGTTGAGCGTCAACGCACCTCAGAGCAGCGATGCCGCGAGCCCCACCACGACGGGGCCCATCAGCGGGAGGAGCACATTGGAGATCGCATAGGTGACGGTGTAGCCGACCACCGGCATGGTGCTCTCGGATTGTGAAACGAGTGCGGTGATGGTTGGCGTGCTGCAGTGCTGGCCGGCGATCGCGCCCAGCAGGATCGGAGCCTCGATCCTGAGCAGCCGGGCGCCGACCAGCAGCGAGACTGCCGCGGGGATCACGGAGACGAGCAAGCCGAGGATCGGCAGGACGATGCCGTATTGCGCGATGAGCGTGATGGCGTCCGGCCCGGCCGAAAGCCCGACGGCGGCGATGAAGGTGGCGAGGCCGAAGTCCTTCAGGAACTCGGCGGCGGCTGTCGGCAGGGCGCCATGACGCGGTGCATGCATATGCAGCCAGCCGAACGCCAGCCCCGCGATCAGCGCGCCACCACCCGTGCCCAGAGTGAGGTCGAGGGCGCCGACCTTGAGGCTCAATCCGCCCAGGAAAATGCCGACGACGATTCCGGCTCCGAGGAAAATGAAATCGGTCTTGTCAGTGGGTGGCAACGGGTGGCCGAGCTCCTTGATCGCCCGTTCGATCGCGGCCTCGGTGCCGTAGAGCGTCAGGATGTCGCCTTGTTCCAGCCGGGTGCCCGGCAGCACCGGAACGGAACGGTCGAGCCGCCGGATCGCCGAGATGAATACGCCGCGGTTACGCTCGATGCCGGCGGCCCTGTGCAATTCACGGATGCTCAATCCGAAGACATCCCTGCGGACGAGCACGATATCGCGTGACGTGATCGGCACATTGGTGCCGGCCGGGACCGGGACTTCATCGCCCAGCCTGTCCTGCACTGCGATCATGCTGTTGCGCCGGCCGATCAGGAACAGGATATCGTCCGGCGCGATCATCATGCCGACGGTGGTGTCCAGGATGTCCTTGCCGCGCTTGATGCGCTCGATGGTGACCGCGTTGTGCCGGCTGCGTTCGAAGTCACCCACCGTGGTTCCGGCGACGGGACCGGCGCGGAAGGCGCGGCCGACGATGTTCGGCAACCCCGGCTCGTAATCGTCGTTGTCGTCGGCGCCCAGTTCATGGGCGAGTTTGTGCGCCGCGGCCTTGAGGTCGATGCCGAGGAGCAGCGGAGCGATCTGGGTGGTGAACACGACGATACCGACCAGGCCGAACAGGTAGGTCACGCCATAGGACGTGGCGAGGTTGGCCTGCATCCGCACGATCTCGTGGGGCGGCAGCGCCAGTCGCGACAGGGCCTCGGCGGCGGTGCCGAGCACGGCGGATTCCGTCGCCGAGCCGGCGAACAGGCCGGCGGTCGTGCCCGGGTCGAAGCGCAGCACGACGACAGCCGCCGCCAGCAGCAGCAGCACGGTGGCAACCTCGATCACCGAGAAGATGCCGTAGCGCCAGCCGGAGCGGATGTTGGCGAAGAACTGCGGTCCGGCGGTGAAGCCGAGCGCGAAGATGAACAGCGCGAAGGCAGTGTCCTTGAGATCGTTTGCGATGGTGACGCCGAGCTGTCCCAGCGCGAGCGCCACGAACAGCGTGCCGCAGACGCCACCGAGCTGGATCGGGCCGGCGCGCAGCAGGCCGAGGCCATGACCGAGAGAGACGGAAACGAACAGCGCCACGACCGGCTGAGTCAGAAACGAAACGACGCTGCTCGCCACCACACCATCAGTCCTTTGCACGTCATCGACACGATCGGACGTCGTAGATTGACAGACCAGGACGCTTCCCGGCCTGAAAGACTACGGACGGAACACACGGATCCGCACAGATGCGCGGGCAATGCGTGGGACCAGACGAAATGGAGCGATTGGCGGGCGCATGAAGCGCGAGCCTGCGCAGTCAGATAGACGCAGCGGCATCTAATTACTCCCCGGAGCTTTGCCTTGAAAGCAATTCAAACTGTACCGGTTGGCTCGTGCGTTATGGCCGATCCTGCACGGCGCCGGAGCGCATGTCCAGTGACACCGCCGCGTGACAGTGAGCCGATACGTTTTCGCAATGGCGTGAGGGGTGCATATGCAATCGCCGCCGCTCGCGTGGGTGAAGCCGGTCGCGGGCTATTGAAACCTGCCGCGGTAGACAGGTAGCCTTGGCAGGCGAACGATCAGGGGGCCCGGGAGACCAATTCGCGGGCATGGCAATGGGGGGAGCGAACGTCATGGCCATCCGGGCTGTCCTGCCGCCGAAGGAGCGCGACTACCGGCTCGACCTGCTGCGCGGTTTCGCCAACTGGGCGATCTATCTCGATCACATCCCCAACAATGCGGTGAACTGGATCACCCAGCGCAATTTCGGCTTCAGTGACGCGGCGGACTTGTTCGTCTTCATCTCGGGTTACACCGCGTCGTTCGTCTATGCGCGGATCATGATCGAGCGCGGCTTCGTGATCGGGGGCACGCGCCTCGTCAAGCGCGCCTGGCAGATCTATGTCGCGCACATCGTGTTGTTCGTGATCTACATCGCCGAGATCGGCTATCTCGCCGCGCGCTATCACGATCCCAATCTGGAAAACGAGTTCAATGTCGCCGGCTTCATGCGTGATCCGGCCGAAACGCTCTATCAAGGTCTCATCCTGGCCTTCAAGCCGGTCAACATGGATGTGCTGCCGCTCTATATCCTCCTGATGCTGTGCTATCCTGCGGTGTTGTGGGTGATGCTGCGGCGGCCGAACCTGACTCTCGCCGCCTCGTTTCTGCTCTACCTCGCCGCGCGCCATTTCAACTGGAATCTGGCCGCGTATCCCGTCGGATCCTGGTACTTCAATCCGTTCTGCTGGCAGTTCCTGTTCGTGTTCGGCGGCTGGTTCGCGCTCGGCGGCGCCGTCCAGTCCAAAGCCCTGATCCAGTCCCGTGCGCTGCTGGTGCTTGGCGGCGCCTATCTCCTGTTCGCGCTGGTGATGACGATGGCCGGGCGTTTCCCGGAACTCGGCCAGATGATGCCGGCATGGCTCGTCGAGGCGTTCAATCCCAACGACAAGACTAACCTTGCGCCTTACCGCGTCGTACACTTCATCATTCTCGCCTTCCTGATCACGCGTTTTCTGCCGCGCGACTGGGCCGGCCTGCAGTCGCCGATCTTCGCGCCGATGATCAAATGCGGCCAGCAATCCCTCGAGGTGTTTTGCTGTGGCGTCTTCCTGGCGGTGGTGGCTCACATCGTCCTGGTCGAGGTCTCGAACAGCCTGTGGATGCAGATCCTGGTGAGTGTCGTCGGGATCGCGCTGCTGACCCTGCTGGCCTACTACCGCTCCTGGTCCAAGCGTGTGGACAAGCGCCCGCCGAAGCCGGTTGCGGGCGCCGCGCCGCTGCCGTAGGCGTAGGCCATGCTCCCGGCCATGGGGGCATGGCTGAGTCGGAGCAGGGAAGGAGCGATGCGTTTCAAGCTGTTGGCGGGCGTGCTGCCACTCGACCGCGCAGGCGCGCTGCGCGATGCGCTCGCCGGCGCCACGCTGGCCGCGATGAACATTCCGCAGGTGCTGGGCTATGCCCGTATCGCCGGCATGCCGACGGTGACGGGCCTCTACACCGTGCTGTGGCCGACCGTGGCGTTCGCGCTGTTCGGGGCATCGCGCCATCTGGTCGTCGCCGCCGATTCGGCGACCGCCACGATCCTGTCCAGCAAGCTGCCGGCCCTGGCGGCGCCGGGGAGCGCCGAATATGTCACGCTCGCCTGCATGGTGGCGCTGCTCACCGCCGGCCTGTTGCTTCTGGCGCGGATATTCAGGCTCGGCTTCCTCGCCGATTTCCTCTCCCGTACCGTTCTGGTCGGCTTTCTCGCCGGTGTCGGTGTACAGGTCGGCGTCGCCATGCTCGGCGACATGCTGGGCATCGCGGTGCATTCGCCGCGCACGATCGTGCAGTTGGCGATGCTGGTGCAGGAACTGCCTCGCGTCCACATTCAGACGCTGCTGATCTCGGCAGCGGTCGTGATCACGATTCTCGGGTTTCGGTTTTACCGGCCGCGGTGGCCGGTGCCGTTTGTCATCGTGCTGACGGGGATCGTGGCCAGCTACCATCTCGGTTTCGCCAGTCGCGGCATTGCGGTCATTGGACCTGTGGCAGGTGGAATGCCGGTGCCGCGGTGGCCACAGGTCGGTTGGCAGACCACGCTGGATCTGCTGCCGGTGGCGGCGGCCTGCTTTGCGATGATCGTGGCGCAGAGCGCAGCCGCGAGCCGCGCCTTCGCGGAGCACTTCCGCGAGCGTGTCGACAACGATGCCGATATTCTGGGGCTGGCGGCCGCGAACGCCGCCGCCGCCGTGACCGGCGCTTTCGTGGTCAATGGCAGCCCGACGCAGACCGCGACGGCGGTGCTGGCGGGCGCACGCAGCCAGTTCGCCCAGCTGGTGTTCGCCGCGATCGTCGTGGCGGTGCTGATGTTTCTGAGCGGATGGTTCGAATATCTTCCGCACTGCGTGCTCGCGGCGGTGGTCTTCACCATCGCGGTCGGGCTGATCGACGTCAGGTCCCTGCACGCTATTTTGCGCGAGAGCCCCGGAGAGTTCGGGCTCGCCTTCGTCACTGCTGCAGCGGTGGTGATGATCGGGGTCGAGCAGGGGATTCTGCTCGCGGTCGCGCTGTCGCTGCTGCGCCACGTCCGGCACAGCTACCGGCCGCACACCATGATGCTGATGCCCGGCCCGGACGGGCGATGGCGTCCCGCGCCGGTGGCGTTCGGCGCCGAGACGGCGCCGGGGGTGATTGTCTACCGGTTCGGTGCCGATCTGTTCTATGCCAATGACCACCTTTTTGTCAGGCAGGTGCGCAAGCTCATCCGCAACGCGCCGCATCCGGTGCGGCAGTTCGTGATCGATGCCGGTGCGATTGCCGCCGTCGACTATTCGGCCGCCCGCTCGATCGGCGATCTTTGTCGCGGCCTGATCGAGAATGGTGTCGAGATCATTTTTGCCCGGGTCAGTCCCTATCTGCGGGCCGACATGGAGCGGCATCACGTGGCCGACGTGCTCGGCGAGGCGCGTATTTTTGCAACGCTGCACGAAGCGCTGGCTTCGATCGGCATGGAGGCCGCGACCGAACCGAGCGGGCCCGACATGGTGGACAGCGCGACCGGCAGGCGGAGTTGATCCAGGGCGATGTGACGGTCGCGGCGATCGCCGCAAGCGCGGCGGCGAGCGGGGCTGCCGCCGCCCTGGCTTGTGCGTTTCCGCCATGGCGGTCCACCAGCCAGGCCGCATCGTTGTAGGAGAGGTGGGTGTTGCCCACCTCGTCCTGCCATGCCAGCGCCTTGAGCGGCAGGTCGATGCCGATGGTTTGCCCCTGCTGCATCAGCGGGGTTCCACCCCTGGCCTGGCCAAAGATCAGCAGGTCGGTCGGGCGCAGGGCCATGCCGACCCCGTCGGCGCCGGCGGCGTGGTCGACATCTCGCGCCTGCCTTTTTCGGCGCTTCCGCGTGGTGGTGCGGGCCGCGTCGTTGTCTTCGAAGCGTCATGGTCTCCGAAGCGTCATGGTCTCCGAAATTCGATGTGGCGACAAACCCGGCGGCGGCCGTGGCGGGACGTCCGATGAGGCTGACGAGCTCGCACACGGTTGGCAGATGAAGCCTTTCGTGTCATGCGCGCGCCTTGCAACAAAGCAGGTGCGGACGCCCGAACTATAAAACAACAATCTCGATGTCATCGCATAACGTCGTTCATACCTTTCGATCCGCAACCTCGGAGTTCAGGTCATGTCGACACGCCGCCGTTTATTGAGCCTGGCCGGGAGCGTCGCCGCCGCGCTGGCCGTGATGACCATGGGAGCGCCGGTCCCGGCGCAAGCGCAGCAACCGCTGAAGGAAGTGCGCATCGGCTTCCAGAAGGCCGGCATCTTTCCGGCGGTCAAGCAGCGCCGTACGCTCGAGGACGCGCTCAAGCCGCGCGGTATCGAGGTCAAGTGGGTGGAGTTCGCGTTCGGGCCGCCGCTGCTCGAGGCGCTCAACACCGCAAATATCGATTTCGGCTTTACCGGCGATGCGCCGCCGATCTTCGCCCAGGCTGCAACCGCCAATCTGCTGTATGTCGCCGCGCTGTCGTCGACCGGCACCAACGAGGCGATCATCGTGCCGGACAGTTCGTCGATCCGGACGGTGGCCGATCTCAAGGGCAAGCGCGTCGGTTTCGCCAAGGGATCGAGTGCCCACAACACCACGGTCGCGGCCCTGGAGAAGGCAGGGCTGTCCTATCAGGATATCACGCCGGTGTATCTGGCGCCGGCCGATGCCACCGCGGCGTTCGCCGGCGGCAGCATCGACGCCTGGACGATCTGGGATCCCTATCTCGCGCTGGCTGAAAAGGGCAAAGTCAGGGTGATTTCCTTCGCCCGCGATTCCCACGAGACGAACGCCTTCTTCCTGGCCAATCGCGCCTTCACGGCCGCACATCCGGATCTTGTCACGCTGCTGAACCAGACGTTTGCGAACGAATCCAGCTGGGCCGAGGCGCACAAGGCGGAGATCATCCGGAGCCTGCACGAGGCGACCGGCGTCGACCAGGAGGCGCTGGCGCGTGCGGTCAACCGCTCGATCTTCCAGGTGACGCCGGTGACGGATGCCATCGTCGCCAGCCAGCAGGCGACCGCCGACCGCTTCTTCAAGCTCGGCCTGATTCCGAAGGCAATCACGGTCAAGGACATCGTGTGGCTGTGGACGCCCAATTCCTGACATCCGATCGGACCGGGCGATCGACGAGCGGTCGCCCGGTCCGGGACCAGGATGGCGTTCAATCACGGGGAACACGGACCGCGGGCAGGGCCGGGCAGCGGCATTGCGCCTGCTGCGACAACCTCATATAGCGACGGCCTGGTTGGTCTGTCGTTGTCGATCTGGTTCCCATATTGAAGTCCCAGGGCGGCAGACCTCTTGGCGGTTCTGAAGAGGTCCCTGATGGCTGACGACGACTATGTCTATGACGAGGTGACCGGCGAATGGCGCCCGGCGTCGGAAATGGCGGCCGCGTCCGCCGCCGCTCTGGTGGTTCGCGACGCATCGGGAAATGCCCTCGCCGACGGCGACTCGGTCACCCTGATCAAGGATCTCAAGGTCAAAGGGGCCAACCAGACCCTGAAACAGGGCACCGTCATCAAGTCGATCCGTCTGACCGACAATGTCGAGGAGATCGATTGCCGCTTTGACGGCATCAAGGGACTCGTGCTGCGCACCGAGTTCGTCCGCAAGCGCTGAACGGGACGGGCGGGCTGCCGCCGGTGTCAGCCCTGCAGCAGCACGTCGGCAAGGCCGGTGAAGCTGTCGGTGTGCAGATCGAACCAGGGCTCAGGTGCGACGTCGGGCTTGGCGGCGGGGCCGAATTCGAGCGGGCGGGCGACAAACGCCGTGCGCATGCCGAAGCTCCGCGCGGCCTTCAGATCGTATTTGTGGCAGGCGACCATCAGGATCTGATGGGCGGGAAAGCCGAGATAGTCGACGGCGAGCTGATAGACGGCGGGGGACGGCTTGTAGCTGTGTGCGAGCTCCGCGGTCAGGATCGCATCGAACGGAAGTCGGGCATGCTTCACCACCGAGACGACCGCGGCCATGCCGGCATTCGAAAGCGTTGATGTCACGAAGCGGCCGCGCAGGCGGGACAGGCCCTCGACGCTGTCAGGCCACGCGTCCAGTCTGCTCCAGACGGTGTTCAGCTCGTCGCGTTCGTTCGTGTTGAAGACCTGCGACAGGCCGCGGCGCTCGAGCAGGACGTCCAGCGCCTCGCGATAGATGTGGTCGACCCGGATCCAGGGACGCTTGCCGGCGATGACGTCGTCGAGCGCAGTGCGATAGAGATCGCGCCATGCGCCCGACAGCGCCGCCCAGTCGAGAGCGAGGCCCTTGGCCCTGTTGATCGCTTCGCCCGTGCGCAGGATCGGCTGGTAGAAGTCGACGCAGGTGCCCTGGACGTCGAACGCGATCGCCCGGATGTCGTTCAGCCACGTTGCCGCATTCATCGATCGGGTCCCCGCCATTGCCGCCAAGATCGCCAGCCCGCCTGCGCCGATGACGCCTCGTCGCGTCAGATCAAGCACCGCGGCACGTCCTACATCGGCGAGAGGTCGTCATCCACCCGCTTTTCGCGGATGACAGATGGGATGTGCGCACGGTGTTTCCTCGGCGGCGGGTTATCGGTCCGCTGTTGTCGGGCAGGAGACGGCGCCGGTGCGACGGATGCAAGGGCGTGGCGATTATATAAATTTTTGAAATAATACCGAGGCGGGCTGGCCGCGGGGCAGGCGGAAAGCGCGGCCGGCGCGACCTTGCGGTCATCCTTCCGACCATATTGTTGTCGACCGTCGGGCGAGATGCGGCGGATGGTGCAGCAATGTTGGTGTCGGGAGTGATTCCAGGGCGCGTCCGCGCGGCCTGTTCCGGATCGGATTGCGGGCTCTTGCGATCGTGGCCGGGGCCGTCGCGATGGGCGCGCCGGCATGATAGAACGCGATGGACCATGTGCGACTCACGGTTGAGCGGCCTGCAGGGGCTGCAGAAGCAACAGGGGGGCTTGTGAAGCAAGTCTTTTCGTTGTGATCGGGGCGTGCATGATTCGGCTGGAATCATTCAGCTTCCATTCAGCGTCACGGGCGCCTGCTGGCGTGTCGCGAAGGGGGAGGACGTCTTTCTGATGAAAAAGCTCTTTTGGGTTGCCGTGGCGCTTGTTGCGCTGGTGGTCAATGCGGAAGCGGCGGAGCGCCGTATCGCTCTTGTCGTTGGCAATGCCAATTACCAGACCGGCTCGCTGCCGACCCCGGCGAACGACGCCGGTCTCGTCGCGCAGACCTTGCAGGCGGCCGGCTTCGACGTGACCGGCGCGCGTGACCTCGACCAGGAATCGCTGCGCCGGACGTTCCGGGATTTTCTCGACAAGGCGTCGTCGTCCGGTCCTGACACCGTCGCTTATGTCTATCTGTCCGGCTACGGCGTGCAGCTGGAGGGTGAGAATTACTTCGTGCCGATCGATGCCCGCATCTCCAGCGATGCCAGCGTCTCGGCCGAGGCGCTTCGGCTGTCCGACTATCTCAGGCCGCTGACCGCGCTTCGTTTGAAATCCAGCGTGGTCGTGCTCGATCTCGCCCGCGCCAATCCGTTCGCCAAGACCGGCAATCCGTTGACGGGCGGCCTTGCCCTGGTCGATCCCGATCCGGGCGTCCTGATCGCCTTCAATGCTGCTCCGGGCACGATCGCCCCGGATGAGGCCGGTCCGTATTCGGCCTATGCCCAGGCCCTGGCCGAGATCACGCGCGAAGGCGGGGTCTCGCTCGACGATGCGTTCGTGCGGGTGCGCCTGCGCGTCAACCAGCTCACCAATGGCGCCCAGGTGCCCTGGCACGTCTCCAAGCTGGCGGCGCCGCTGTACCTGTTCGAGCGCGCGCCGGACGCGCCGCCCCCGCAGGTGACGGCGGACCAGACCGCTGTGATTCGCCGGCGGCCGATCCGTGATTTCGATGCGCGCGAGGCTTATCTCGCCGCGCTCGACCGCGACACCCTTGATGGCTACCAGGACTTTCTAGCGGTTTATCCGCGCGACCCGATGGCCGCGCGGGTGCGCGCCATTATTGCAGCCCGTCGGGAAGCCATCGTCTGGCGGGAGACACGCAATGTCGACACGCCGCCGGCCTACTGGTCGTACCTGAGGCGCTATCCGCGCGGCGCCCACTCCTATGACGCGCGCCGGCGTCTGGCCTACCTGTCCGCAGCCTTCGAGCCGCCGCCGCGGTTCGCCGAGATCAGCTACGAAGTGCCGCCTCCGCCGCCGGAGGAGATCGTGTACGTCGAGCGTCCGGTGCTGGTGTTCGACGATCCGGATTTCGGCTTTGCGCCGCCGCCACCGCCGCCGCCGATTTTCCTGCCGCCGCCGCCGGTCTATTTCGCCGACCTGCCGCCGCCGCCGCCGCCGGTGTTGGCCTTCGTGCTGCCGATGCCGGAATACCGGCCGATGCCGGTCTGGGTTGCGCCGCCGCCACAGATCGCACCGCCGCCGAGCAACATCATCTACAACAACATCCACAACACGGTGGTGATCAACAACACCACCAACATGGTGACCATCACCAATCCGCAGGGCCAGGCGCAGACGGTGACGCCGGCCGTGGCTGCCGCGCCGCCGACGGCTCCTGCGGGTCCCGGGATGCCGCCTCCGAGCGTTGCGCCGTCGCCAGCCGCGAAGGCCGGCCTCGTCGCGGCCGGGGTCGGCGCAGCCGCTGCTGCTGCTGTCGTGCTTGCGCCGTCGCTGCCGTCGTCGGTCGCTGCGAAAGCCGCAACGACACCGCTGCCGCAGGCGGCTCCACCGGCGCCACCGCTGGCGCCCGGCAAAGTGTTGCGCACGCAGCTGACGGCGCCTTCTGCGCAGCCGGCAACTCCCGGCACGGCGCCGGCGGCCGGTGGACCGGCCACCGGAGCCCAGCCCGGCAGTGCAACGCCAGGTCAGGCCGCAACGCCTGCGACGCCCGGCACGTCAACCTCGCCGACGGGTACCAAGACCGGCGCTCCGGCGAGCCCGGCGGGGCAGCCTTTGCCAGGCACAGCGGGAGGGCAACAGCTGCCGCCGAAGCAGCCTGCAACTGGAACGCCTCCAGTCGGTGGCCCGCCGCCGGCCGGATCGGCCGCGACGCCCGGCACGCCTCCGCCGGCAGGCACAAAGACGGGTGCGCCGGCAGCTCCGGCCGGGCAGGCCTTGCCGGGCGCGGCCGGTGGCCAACCGCTGCCGCCGAAGCAGCCATCGACCGGAGCGCCGCCTGCCGGAGGGACGCCGCCGGCCGGATCGGCCGCGACGCCCGGCACGCCTCCGCCGGCAGGCACAAAGACGGGTGCGCCGGCAGCTCCGGCCGGGCAGGCCTTGCCGGGCGCGGCCGGTGGACAGCCGCTGCCACCCAAGCAGCCATCGGCGGGAACGCCGCCGGCTGCCGCAACGCCGCCGGCTCCATCGACTGCGCCGTTGCCCGGCACCAAGACCGGTGCTCCGCCCGTTCCGTCGGCACCGCCGCCCGCAGCCAAGCCGGCGCCGTCGCAGCCGTCCACGCTGCCGGCTCCGCAGGTGCCGCCGCCATCGGCGGCCAAGCCATCGGCACCGCCTCCGCCACCGCCACCGCCACCGCCACCGTCAGCACCGAAGGCTGCGCCGTCCGCGCCGCCGCCTGTGGTGCACACGCCGCCACCGCCGCCGGCGCCGAAGCCGGCTCCACCGCCTCCGCCGCCAGCGGCGCATGCGCCGCCGCCTGCAGTGCATGCACCGCCACCGCCGCCGCCGAAGCCGGCTCCGCCGCCTCCGCCGCCGGTGGTGCGCGCGCCGCCGCCGCCACCACCCGTGGTGCATGCTCCGCCGCCACCCCCGCCGCCGCCGAGGCCGGCTCCGCCGCCACCGCCACCCGTGGTGCATGCGCCGCCGCCACCGCCGCCGCCGGCTCCCAAGCCGGCTCCGCCGCCGCCGCCTGCGGCCGCAAAGCCAGCGCCACATGGATGCGTGCTGCCGAACGGTCAGCCCTGTCCGCCTAAGTAGGCTGGGCTTGCGATTTCCGGGCGAACAGGAGAGACCTCCTGTCGCCCGGAGGCGCGCACCAATATACGCGCTCCGTGTCGCCGTTCTGGTGCCGGTCGTGCGTGAGTTCGACGGCGGCGATATCGTCACCGCCTCACTGTCGTGTGGCTGCTCTGCGAGAAGTGCCCCGTCAGCTCGCTGTCAGCAGGTCCCTGACGATCCCCTCGAACCAGGCCGGATCCTCGATTAGACGCTCGAAGATCGGATCATGGTGTTCGAGCCCGTTCGGCCCGTCGGCGAACAGCACGATCGTCCGGTCGCCCCGGCCGGCCTCGCGAATGCGAAACCACACGGTGTCCGTTTCGACATAGCGAACACCGGGCCGTGAGGCGTTTGGGAATGTCAGGTCGTGATGCGAGGCGCCGTGCGGTATTCGCTCGGCGACTGCCCGGTCCAGCCGCGGAACGCGCGGGTAAAACTTTTCTCGCTGCGGAAGCCGACGGCTTGCGCGACCTGCTTGACCGGCTTTTCGGTGCGGCTGAGCAGTTCGATGGCGCGCTCGCGGCGCACCTCGTCCTTGAGGATTTGCAGCGACGTTCCCTCATCACGCAGGACGCGGTGAACCGTCCGTACCGAGAGGTGCAGCGCGTCGGCGAGCGACGTGGCGGACAATGCACCGCGTCGCAGGTGCTCGCGGACGCGTTGGGTCAGCAGGCGGTCGCGGCGGTACTTCAGAACGGTCAGGGGCAGGGCGCGCTGCAGCATGGTGCGCAGGGCCCGTTCGTCGCGCCGCATCGGCAGGGTCAGATAGCGGGCATCGAAGCGATAACCGGTCCAGCCGGCGTCGAAGTGGACCGGCCCGGGCGCGAACAGCAGGGGATAGACGTCGGCATGCGGCGGCGGCGTGAACGCAAATGCGGTTTCGAGCAGTGGAATGCGTGAGTCGATTGCCCAGCAGGCGTAGCCCAGCACGAAGCGCAGGCTGGTGACGAGGCAGAACTCCCGCATCGACCCGAGGTCGCGCGCCTCAACCAGGGCGAGTTCGGCGACCTCGTCCCGCACCGTCAGCGTGTGGGTGATGTCGTCGGTCAGCAGGCGGTGGTGGCGGCACCAGCGCTTGAGGGCGACGCCGAGCGTGGGCGAGCTCAACGAGGCGCGGCACAGCATGCCATAGCTGCCCCAGGGCAGCCGCCGGCTGAACCATCCGAGCGCCTCGTCGTCCAGCTCCTGCATCGCGATCCCGGAGATGGTCTCCATCTGGGCGGCGGTGATCCGGCCATCCGGCCGGCGCAAAAGGGCTGGCGTGATTTGTGCTCGCCGCAGGGCCGGGCGAGGGTCGCGACCGTACTTTTCATAGGCCAGAACCATAGCATGGACAAAGGCGATGGGGGTGGCGGCAACCTGGCTCATGTCCCTACTATGGCATGATTTGCAACCCAATTGGCAGCAAAAGCGCCGTCGACAGGCCTAGGCTGAAGGCCATCAAGCGGCCGCAGAGCCGTCACCGGAGGGAGACGCGACATGGCCATCACCACAGCATTGTCCCATGTGCAGGGCGCCGCCGACGCGGTGCTCAGCGACCAGACCATTCCCGCTCTGCTGGCGGACACCGCCGCGCGGTTTCCTGATCGGCTGGCCGTCGTGTTTCGGGAGCAGAACCTGCGCTGGACCTGGCGCGCATTCGAGACCGAGGTCGCGCATTTCGCGGCCGGACTGCAGACGCTCGGGCTGCAGCGTGGCGACCGGGTCGGAATCTGGTCGCCGAACCGGTCCGAATGGCTGGTGACACAGTTTGCCACGGCCCGTCTCGGCCTGATCCTGGTCAACATCAACCCTGCCTATCGGCTGTCCGAGCTGGAATATGCGCTGCGCGTGTCCGGATGCCGCGCCGTGGTGTCGGCCGAACAGCTGAAGAGCTCGAAATACCTCGAGATGCTCGATGCGGTACGGTCGCAGCTGCCGGCGCTGCGGTGGATCATCCGGCTGGGCGAAGGGGCGACGCCCGGCATGCTGCGCTACGCCGACGTGATGGCGCGCGGCCGGGAGGCCGCGATCGCGGAGCCGCAGCTCGACTGCCACGATCCGATCAACATCCAGTTCACCAGCGGCACCACCGGCAACCCCAAGGGCGCGACGCTGACCCACCACAACGTCGTCAACAACGCCCGCTTCATCGCCAAGGCGATGAACTTCACCGAAGCGGACCGGCTGTGCATTCCGGTGCCGCTCTACCATTGCTTCGGCATGGTGCTGTCGGTGCTCGCCTGCGTCAGCACCGGTGCGACGATGGTCTTCCCCGGCGAGGCGTTCGATCCCCGCGCGGCGCTGGCGGCGGTGGCGGAGGAGCGTTGCACCGCCCTGCACGGCGTGCCCACCATGTTCATCGCCGAGCTCGCCCATCCCGATTTCAGGACCTTCGACCTGTCGTCGTTGCGCACCGGTATCATGGCCGGCTCGCCGTGTCCGATCGAGACCATGAAGCAGGTGGTGGCACAGATGCACATGACCGAGGTGACCATCGCCTACGGCATGACCGAGACATCACCGGTCTCGTTCCAGAGCGCCACCACCGACCCGCTGGAGCGCCGCGTCACCACGGTCGGCCGCATTCTGCCACGGCTGGAGGCCAAGGTCGTCGACGCCGAAGGCCAGATCGTGCCGCGCGGCACCACCGGGGAGCTGTGCGTGCGTGGCTATTCGGTGATGCAGGGCTACTGGGAGGATCCGGCACGCACCGCCGAAGTCGTCCATGACGGCTGGATGCACACCGGCGATCTCGCGATCATCGACGACGACGGCTACTGCAACATTGTCGGCCGCGCCAAGGACATGCTGATCCGCGGCGGCGAGAACGTCTATCCCCGCGAGATCGAGGAATTTCTGTTCAGATTCCCGAAGGTGCAGTCGGTGCAGGTGTTCGGCGTGCCCGACGCTAAGTATGGCGAGGAGATCTGCGCCTGGATCGTGCTCAAGCCCGGCCACACCTGCACGGCCGAAGAGGTGCGCGAGTTCTGTCGCGACCAGATCGCCCACTACAAGATTCCGCGTTATATCCGCTTCGTCGACGAGATGCCGATGACGGTGACCGGCAAGTTCCAGAAATTCGTGATGCGCGACCGCATGGTCGACGAACTCAATCTCGGAGTGAGCAAGACCGCCTGACGGGTCTTGCCGCGCCAACATCGCTGGAGGATTTTCAAATGACCCAATCTGCTGCCCTGAGCTTTCCGCTCGGTGAGACCATCGAGATGCTGCGCGATACCGTCGCCAGATTTGCCGCGGACGAGATTGCGCCGCGCGCGGCCGCGATCGATGCGGAGAACCAGTTTCCCCGTGACCTGTGGAAGAAGCTCGGCGATCTCGGCCTGCATGGCCTGACCGTGGGCGAGGAATTCGGCGGCAGCGGGCTCGGCTATCTCGCCCATATCGTGGCGATGGAGGAAATCTCCCGCGCCTCGGCCGCCGTCGGGCTGTCCTACGGCGCGCATTCGAACCTCTGCGTCAACCAGCTCAACCGCAACGGCAATGCGGCGCAGAAGGCAAAATACCTGCCCAAGCTGGTGTCCGGCGACCATATCGGCGCCCTCGCGATGAGCGAGCCCAATGCCGGCTCCGACGTCGTCAGCATGAAGCTGCGCGCCGACCGCCGCGGCGACCGCTATGTTCTCAACGGCTCCAAGATGTGGATCACCAATGGCGGTGATGCCGACACCCTGGTGGTCTACGCCAAGACCGAGCCGGACGCCGGCACGAAGGGCATGACCGCCTTCATCATCGAGAAGGGCTTCAAGGGGCTGAGTTTCGGCACCAAGCTCGACAAGCTCGGCATGCGCGGTTCCAACACCTATCCGATCTTCTTCGAGAACTGCGAGGTGCCCGCCGAGAACGTGCTCGGCGCGGAAGGCGGCGGCGTCCAGGTCCTCATGAGCGGGCTCGACTACGAGCGGGCAGTGTTGTCCGGTGGTCCGCTCGGCATCATGGCGGCCTGCATGGACGTGGTGCTGCCTTACGTCCACGATCGCAAGCAGTTCGGTCGCAGCATCGGCGAATTCCAGCTGATGCAGGGCAAGCTCGCCGACATGTACACCACCTGGCAGGCCTGCCGGGCCTATGTCTATGCGGTGGGCCAGGCCTGCGACAGCGCGGACCATGCGCGCTCGCTGCGTAAGGACGCCGCCGGCGCCATCCTCTACGCCGCCGAGCGTGCGACCTGGATGGCCGGCGAGGCGATCCAGGTGCTGGGCGGCAACGGCTACATCAACGAGTATCCGACTGGCCGGCTGTGGCGCGACGCCAAGCTGTACGAGATCGGCGCCGGCACCAGCGAGATCCGCCGCATGCTGATCGGACGGGAGCTGTACGCCGAGACGATGTGACGGGCGACCTCGGTCGTCAAGCGGAGCCAATCCCATGCAAGCCCTGAAAACCCAGATCAATCCCCAGTCGGACGAATTCCGCGGCAACGCTGCAGCGATGCGTGCGGTGGTCGACGACCTGCGCGTCAAGGCGGCGGAGACCGCCCTCGGCGGCGACGAGGCGTCGCGCGCCAAGCACACGGCGCGCGGCAAGCTGCTGCCGCGCGATCGCGTCGCGCAGTTGCTCGATCCCGGCACGCCGTTCCTGGAGATCGGGCAGCTTGCGGCGCTCGGCATGTATGACGGCGACGCGCCGGCGGCCGGCCTGATCGCCGGCATCGGCTGCGTCCAGGGCCAGCACTGCATGGTGGTGGCGAACGATGCCACCGTGAAGGGCGGCACCTACTACCCGATGACGGTCAAGAAGCACCTGCGGGCGCAGGAGATCGCCGAGCAGAACCATCTGCCATGCGTCTATCTCGTCGATTCCGGCGGCGCCTTCCTGCCGCGCCAGGACGAAGTGTTTCCCGACCGCGAGCACTTCGGCCGCATCTTCTTCAACCAGGCCAATATGTCCGCCAAGGGCATCCCGCAGATCGCGGTGGTGATGGGCTCGTGCACGGCTGGCGGCGCCTATGTGCCGGCGATGAGCGACGAGACCGTCATCGTGCGCAATCAAGGCACCATCTTCCTCGGCGGTCCGCCGCTGGTGAAGGCCGCGACCGGCGAGGTCGTCACCGCCGAGGATCTCGGCGGCGGCGATGTCCACACCCGTATCTCCGGTGTCGCCGATCATCTCGCCGAGAATGATGCCCACGCGCTGACCATCGCGCGCCGTATCGTCGCCAACCTCAATCGCGTCAAGGCGATGCCGGTGGCGATGGCCACGAGCGAGGAGCCGCTGTATGACCCCAGCGAGATCTACGGGGTGATCCCGCAGGACACCCGCAAGCCCTACGACGTGCGGGAGATCATCGCCCGCGTGGTCGACGGCTCGCGCTTCGACGAATTCAAGGCGCGCTACGGCGCGACGCTGGTGACCGGGTTCGCGCATCTCTATGGCATGCCGGTCGGCATCGTCGCCAACAACGGCATCCTGTTCTCGGAATCGGCACAGAAGGGCGCGCACTTTATCGAGCTGTGCGCGCAGCGTGGCGTGCCGCTGCTGTTCCTGCAGAACATCACCGGCTTCATGGTCGGCCGCAAATACGAGAACGGCGGTATCGCCAAGGACGGCGCCAAGATGGTGACCGCGGTCGCCACCGCCCAGGTGCCCAAGATCACCATGCTGATCGGCGGCAGTTTCGGCGCCGGCAATTACGGCATGTGTGGCCGCGCCTATTCGCCGCGCTTCCTGTGGATGTGGCCGAACGCGCGTATCAGCGTCATGGGCGGCGAGCAGGCCGCCGCCGTGCTGGCGACGGTCAAGCGCGACGGCCTCGCGCGCAATGGCGGGGCGTGGAGTGCCGAGGACGAGGAGCGCTTCAAGGCGCCGATCCGTGCCCAGTACGAGGAGCAGGGCCATCCCTATTACGCCACTGCGCGGCTGTGGGACGACGGCGTCGTCGATCCCGCCCAGACCCGCCGGGTGCTCGGCCTGTCATTCGCCGCGACGCTCAACGCACCGATCCCGTCGACGAAGTTCGGCGTGTTCCGGATGTGAGGATGATCATGCCCGATTGCTCTCAGCCACACCTCAGCCGCTCGCTGCGCGATGCGCCCGCAACCAGGCCGGACGTCAAGCCAGACGTGGAGACTGCGCATGTTTAGCAAGATCCTGATCGCCAATCGCGGCGAGATCGCCTGCCGCGTCATCAAGACGGCGCAGCGTCTCGGCATCGCCACCGTCGCTGTGTATTCCGAGGCCGACGCCAATGCCCGCCATGTGCGGATGGCCGACGAGGCCGTGCTGATCGGCCCGCCGGCGGCGCGCCAGTCCTATCTGCGGGGCGACGTCATTCTCGACGCCGCGCGGCGCACCGGCGCCGAGGCCATTCACCCGGGCTATGGCTTTCTGTCCGAGAACGAGGACTTTGCCGAGGCCTGCGAGAAGGCCGGCATCGTCTTCATCGGGCCGCCGGCGTCCGCGATCCGCGCCATGGGCTCGAAGTCCGCCGCCAAGGCGCTGATGGAGAAGGCCAACGTGCCGTTGACGCCGGGGTATCACGGCGACAACCAGGACGCAGCCTTCCTGGCGCAGCAGGCCGAGCGCATCGGCTATCCCGTGCTGATCAAGGCGAGCGCCGGCGGCGGCGGCAAGGGCATGCGCCGCGTCGACGCGCCTGCGGATTTTGCCGCCGCGCTGGCGTCCTGCCAGCGCGAGGCCGCCAACGCCTTCGGCAGCGACCATGTGCTGGTCGAGAAGTATGTGCTGAAGCCGCGCCACATCGAGATCCAGGTGTTCGGCGACAGCCTTGGCAACTGCGTCTACCTGTTCGAGCGCGACTGCTCGGTGCAGCGGCGCCACCAGAAGCTGCTCGAGGAAGCGCCGGCGCCCGGCATGACGGCGGAGCGCCGCGCGGCGATGGGGCAGGCGGCGGTGAATGCGGCCAAGGCTGTCGGCTATGTCGGCGCCGGCACCGTGGAGTTCATCGCCAACCAGGACGGCAGCTTCTACTTCATGGAGATGAACACCCGCCTGCAGGTCGAGCATCCGGTGACGGAGATGATCACCGGCCTCGACCTCGTCGAGTGGCAGCTGCGGGTCGCGAGCGGCGAGCGGCTGCCGCTGCGACAGGAGCAACTGGCGATCGAGGGCCATGCCATCGAAGCGCGCATCTATGCCGAAGACCCCGACAGGGGCTTCCTGCCCTCGACCGGGCGCCTCGTGCATCTCGCGCCGCCGCCGGACAGCGACCATGTCCGCGTCGACACCGGCGTCGAGCAGGGCGACGAGATCACGCCATATTACGACCCGATGATCGCCAAGCTGATCGTGTGGGGCGTCGATCGCCGCGAGGCGCTGGCACGCCTGCGCCAGGCGCTGGCGCAGTACCGCGTGGTCGGGGTGTCGAACAATGTCGATTTCCTGGCCAGGCTGGTCGCGAATCCGTCCTTTGCCAACGCCCAGCTCGATACCGGACTGATCGAGCGGGAGCAGGCGCTGCTGTTCCCGCCCGGGGACCATGTGCCCGATGACGTCTGGCTGATCGCCGCGCTGGCTGAGCTGCTGCGCGAGCGGCGGGTGGCCGCAGCACAGTCGTCGGCGGCCGCCGATCCGCAGTCACCCTGGCGACGGCTCGACGGCTGGCGTCTCAACGGCGTCGCCGAACGCAGGCTCAGCCTGCGCGTGCGCGACACGCTCCAGGAGGTGGGGGTGTCGGTTGCCGCTGGGAGCTATCGGCTTACGGTGGGCGGCCGCAGCGTTCTCGCCAACGGAACTGCCAGCGAGGGCAGCAAGCTCCACGCCCAGTTCGGCGACCGTCGCCTTCATGCGGTGGTGGTGATTGCGGGCGAGCGCCGTCAGGTGTTCTTCGAGGGGCATTCCTGGCCGGTGACCCTGATCGACACGTTGCATGTCGGCGGCGAGGGCGATGACGTCGAGGGCGGCTTGCGCGCGCCGATGCCGGGCAAGGTCGTCACCCTGGTCGCGCCGGTCGGCGCGACGGTGGAAAAGGGCGCACCGCTGCTGGTGCTGGAGGCGATGAAGATGGAGCACACCATCACCGCGCCGCGGAAGGGGATCGTCAAGGCGTTTCACGTTGCCGCGGGCGATCAGGTGTCGGACGGCGCCGATCTCGTCGACTTCGAAGCGGCCGAATAGCGGGCGGGCGCACGAGGCGGCCATTCGCGCGGCAATGGCAGGCATTGCCGCGCGGACGGTTCTGTCAGCTCACTTGACCAGTGGGCACTCGCCGTCCTTCAACGGACGGAATGCCTGATCCGCGGGGATGACGGAAACGATCTTGTAGTAGTCGTAGGGCTTTTTCGACTCGTCGGGGGTCTTGACCTCGACCAACAGCATGTCGTGCACCGCCCGGCCATCGATCCGCACCGTCGTCTTGCCGAACAGCGGATCGTCGATCGGGCCCATATCACGGATGGATTTGACGACGGCGGCGCCATCCTGAGTGCTGCCGGTCTTCTTTACGGCGGCGAGATAGGCCAGCGTCGCCGAGTAGGCCCCCGCTTGGGTCATCGAGGGATAGCGTCCCTTGTTGCGCTTGGCAAAGCGCTCGCCGAAGGCTCGCGTCTTGTCGTTCAGATCCCAGTAGAACGCCGTCGTCAGCATCAACCCTTGCGCCGTCTTGAGGCCGAGGGTGTGAATGTCGGAAATGAACAGCAGCATGCCGGCAAGCTTTTGCCCGCCTTGCAGCAGGCCGAATTCAGAGGCGGCTTTGATCGAGTTGATGGTGTCGCCGCCGCCATTGGCAAGCCCGATGATCTGGGCTTTGGAGGCCTGCGCCTGCAGAATGAAGGAGGAGAAGTCCTTGGTGTCCAGCGGATGGCGCACCGACCCCAGGACGGTGCCGCCGTTCTGTTTGACGACATCGGCCGTGTCGCGCTCCATCGCATGCCCGAAGGCATAGTCCGCGGTCATGAAGAACCAGCTCTTGCCGCCGCTTTTGGTGATGGCAGCCCCGGTTCCATGCGACAGCGCCCAGGTGTCGTAGGTCCAGTGAATGGTATTCGGTGTGCAGGCCTTGCCGGTCAGATCCGAACTCGCCGACGCGGTAAACAGCGCCACCTTGTTCTTGTCACGGGTGACGGTGGCCACCGCCAGCGATGTTGCGCTGGTCGGAACGTCGACCAGAACATCGACATTCTCCGTATCGAACCATCGCCGCGCGATCGCGGCAGCGATATCGGGCTTGTTCTGGACATCGGCGGACACGATATCGATCTTCAGCGTCTTGTCGGTTGCTGCGAAATCCTCCACGGCCATTTGTACGGCTTCCACCGCGCCCTGACCGCCGATGTCCGAATAGAGGCCCGACATGTCGGCGAGCACACCGATCTTTACGGCGGTCTGTGCTGACGCGCTTGCGGCAATAGCCATACTCAGCGCGGCAAGCGATATTGCCGCGCGCCCAGTTCCCAGCATTTCCAGTCTCCCTTGTGACGGCCGTCAGTTAGCCGTTCAATTAAAATCACTAGGGTGGAATGCCGATATCCGTCAAGCGATCGGCACTGGTCTTCGAACCGGTGAGATCAATTGTCTCGGCTGGAATTCCGACGCGGGAAATTTGCGTGGAATGGAGCTGGCGTGAAGCCCACGTTCATCGTCGGGGTCCGTCGTCGCGGGCATGGCGAACTGCACAGGGAGAGCAAAATTCCGCGACCGCGACGCGTTGATGCCAGGTCATTCGGTCGGATGTCGTCGCTCACCGCACCCGAGCGTTTGCGATCGAGGTGACACTGGTCCGCATGAAGAAAAACGCGTCAGAACAAAATGAGAGCGCATTCGCGCTTTCATCCAAAGTGAATGCGCTCTGGGGTGCCACCGCTCACGGCGGCGCTGTGCTCGTCCGGCCGTCGGCAAATGTGCCATTAACCGGGGCAGCCTTCCGTTCCCTCGGGCTGCCAGCCGGCCGTCGCCGAGATGGCGCGGGCGTGGGCGAGCAGCGTGGTCGGCGTCGGGCCCGTGAGGTCGTCGTCGAGAATGCCGATGGGGCCCATCATGGTGATGGCCGCGATCATGAAGCCGGTCTGGTCGAAGATCGGCGCCGAGAACGAGGTGAAGTTCGGCAACAGGGCGTCGCGGCAGCGGCTGATGCCGTCGCGCCGTATCGTCGCCACCATGTCCTCGACCTCGGCCTTGGTCGCCGGCACGTCATCGATGCGTGCGTGCCGGGAATGCTCTTCCTTCAGCTCCTGCTCCAGCATCTGCCCGGTGACGGAGCGCGGCAGATGGGCGAGGAAGTTGCGGCCGAGCGCCGAGCGCAGCAGGCTCAGCACGCTGCCGACGCGCAGCTCGATAATCGGCCGGCTGGCGCCGCCCTCGACGCGATAGATGATGGTCGGCCCGCGATTGCCCCACACTCCGAGGAAGACCGTATGCCCGACGGTCGTCGCCAGCTCGGTCATCGCGGGCCGGGCCGCCGTGAACACGTCGAACTGCTCGATCGCGGCCATGCCGAGCTTGAGCGCGTAGGGGCCAAGGGCATAGCAGCCGGTGTCGGCCTCCTGCCGGACGATGCCGACGGCCTGAAAGCTCACCAGGTAGTAGTGGACATTGGCCGCGGACATCCCGGTGTTCGCCGCGATCATCTTGAGCGGCACGGGGCGCAGCTCGGTGCGCAGATAATCGAGGATGCGAAAGCCGATCTCGATCGACTGGATGCCGCGCCGGCCGCTGCGCTCCGGTTTGACGACTTTGCCGGACCTGGATGTCGCGGCCGCTGCCGACGACGGCCCCGGTGCTTGGCTGCTGCGCGGCTTCTTCACTGAAAGTCCTTAATAATCATAGCGTTATTCGATTCTATCCAGCGCCGCATTATTGGGCGTGGTCCGCCGGACATTCAAGCTTGCGTAATTTGATAATATCATATCTATCTGACTAAATAAGAATGAGGGTTTCGAGGCGGCCGTCAGGCGGGGGCTCGGAGGCCACGGATCAGGGGAATGGCGATGGACGCGACAACGGTGACGGCTTCGGCCGGTCACGATCTCACCCGCAGCGAGGAACGGCAGGTCGTGCTGGCCTCGACACTCGGCACGGTGTTCGAGTGGTATGACTTCTTCATCTACGGCTCGCTGGCCGTGTTCATGAGCTCGGTGCTGTTTCCGCCGGATAACCCGACGGCGGCCGTGCTGGCCTCGCTCGGCGCGCTGGCCGCCGGCTTTGTCATCCGCCCGATCGGCGCGGTGGCGTTCGGGCGCATCGGCGATCTCGTCGGGCGCAAATACACCTTCCTGATCACCATCGTGATGATGGGCGGCAGCACCGCGTTGATCGGCTTCCTGCCGACCTATGCGGCAGTGGGCCATGCGGCATGGATTGCGCTGGTGGTGCTGCGCCTGATCCAGGGGCTTGCGGTCGGCGGCGAATACGGCGGCGCGGTCATTTATGTGGCCGAGCACTCGCAGCCGACCCGGCGCGGCATGCTGACCGGCTGGATCCAGATCACCTCGTCGGTCGGGCTTGCGCTCTCGATCGCGGTCATCATCGGCACGCAGAGTCTGATGAGCGAAGCTGATTTCAAGGCCTGGGGCTGGCGCATTCCCTTCATCATCTCGCTGGTGATGCTGGCGTTCTCGATCTACGTCCGGGCCAAGCTGCATGAATCGCCGGTGTTCGCGCGCCTCAAGGCGGAGCGGCGGCTGTCCAAGAATCCGGTCCGCGACACCTTCGGCCGCTGGTCGAGCCTGCGCCTTGTGCTGATGGCGTTGTTCGGCGCGACGGCCGGCATGGGCGCGACCTACTTCACCGGCCAGTTCTATGTGATGATCTTCATGCAGCAGGTGGCGAAGATCGACCTGCAGACATCCTACGTCCTGATGGCCGTCGGTCTGGTCATCGGCGCGCCGGCCTTCATCTTCTTCGGCTGGCTGTCCGACCGGATCGGTCGCAAGTGGCTGATGATGGCGGGGCTGCTGCTGTCAGCGCTGTGCTATCGGCCGATGTTCGCCGCATTGCTGGATGCGGCCAATCCGCAGCTCGTCGCGGCCACCCATGGCGCGCCCGTTACCGTACATGCCGACAGCGCCAGCGAAGCCTGCCGGTTCGGTCTCGCCGCCGCGCTGCTCAGCACCCATGGCGATCACAGCAAGCCCTGCGTGCAGGCCAAGAAGCTGCTGATCGCCGGCGGCATCAACTTCAGTTATGCGCCGCCGGTCGACGGCCAGGCCGTGGCGATGACGGTGAAGGGAACGACGATCCCGGGCTACGATCCGGCGGCCTACCGCAAGGCGCTGGCTGACGCCGGCTATCCGGCCAAGGCCGACCCCGCCAAGGTGTCGTCCGGCACGATCATTGTTCTGCTGGTGGTCATGACCATCATCGTGGCGATGATCTACGGGCCGGTGGCCTCGTTCCTGGTCGAGGTGTTTCCCGCCAACATCCGCTACACGGCGCTGTCGTTCCCGTATCACATTGGCGCAGGCATCTTCGGTGGCTTCCTGCCGTTCTTCGCCACCTACCTGTCACTGGCGGTCGGCGATGTGTTCGCGGGGCTTTGGTACCCGGTCGTGATTACGGCGGTCACCCTCGTGATCGGCACCATCGTGCTGCCGAACCGGCCGAAGCTCGAGACCGACGGTTAGCAGCCGAGCTGCGCAAAACCACGGGCTGCCGGATCGGCGGCCCGTGGTCCTTCATCTCCTCGCATCTTCAGGCCGGTGCAATGACTTCCCGACACATCCGCAGCTACAAGGCTGCTGTCATTCAAGCAGCGTCAAACCCGAACGATACCCTCGCGGCAGCGCGCAAGGCGGCAGACCTGATCGGGCAGGCCGCCCAGGCTGGAGCCCGGCTGGCGGTCTTTCCCGAGGCTTTTCTCGGCGGCTATCCCAAGGGCAACTCGTTCGGCGCCCCGGTCGGCCAGCGCAAGCCGCAAGGGCGCGAAGCCTTCCGCACTTACTGGGAGCAGGCGATTGATCTCGATGGCCCGGAGGTCGAGGCCATCGCCGCGGCGACGGCTTCGACCGGCATCTTCGCGGTCATCGGTTGCATCGAGCGCGAGCAGGGCACTCTGTATTGCACCGTGCTGTTCTTCGATGGTGCGAACGGTCTCATCGGCAAGCACCGCAAGCTGATGCCGACCGCCGGCGAGCGGCTGATCTGGGGCTTCGGCGACGGTTCGACCATGCCGGTGTTCAAGACTTCGCTCGGGACCATCGGCGCGGTGATC
Organism: Bradyrhizobium sp. 2TAF24; assembly: GCF_052115025.1. NCBI lineage: Bacteria > Pseudomonadati > Pseudomonadota > Alphaproteobacteria > Hyphomicrobiales > Nitrobacteraceae > Bradyrhizobium > Bradyrhizobium sp. 2TAF24. The sequence goes on from NZ_JBFRFW010000010.1 coordinate 46,919, forward strand.
TGCTGGGAAAACTATATGCCGATGCTGCGCATGCACATGTACAGCCAGGGCATCAGCATCTATTGCGCGCCCACGGCGGACGATCGCGACACCTGGCTGCCGACCATGCAGCACATCGCGCTGGAGGGACGCTGCTTCGTGCTTACGGCCTGCCAGTATCTCAAGCGCGGCGCGTTCCCGGACGATTACGAATGTTCGCTCGGCAACGATCCCGAAACCGTGCTGATGCGCGGCGGCAGCGCCATCGTCAATCCGCTCGGCAACGTGCTGGCGGGACCGGATTTCGACGGCGAGACGATTCTGTATGCCGACATCGATCTCGACGAGGTGGCGCGCGGCAAATTCGACTTCGACGCGACTGGACATTATGCGCGACCCGACGTGTTCCAGCTTGTCGTCGACGACCGGCCGAAGGCCGCGGTGTCCACGCTTGCCGGCGCGCCGGCCAGGATCTGAGAGGGCGCATGCTGTTTGATTTTGCCGAGCTCGCGGCGGACATCCGCTACAAGATCCTCACGGCGACAGTTACGCCGCGTCCCATCGCATGGGTGACGACGCGCTCGCGCGACGGCGTCGCCAACGCGGCGCCGTTCAGCTTCTTCACCGTGCTGGGACATGAACCGCCGACCGTTGCGCTCGGCCTGCTGCGCCATCCGGACAGGGGGCTCAAGGATACGGCCGCGAACATCCTTGCGAGCGGTGAGTTTGTCGTCCACCTCGTGCCGCGGCCGATGGCCGAGGCCATGAACGCGACCTGTGTCGACGCGCCGCCCGACGTCGACGAACTCGCACTCGCCGGCCTGCGCACCACGCCGTCGCAGTTGGTCTCACCGCCACGCATTGCCGACTGTCCGGTGGCCTTCGAGTGCCGCAGCATCCTGAACCAGGAGACCGGACCACGCCAGATCGCCGTGATCGGCGAGATCCTGTGTGCCCATGTCGCCGATAGGTTCGTCCTCGACGCCGGCAAGGGCTATATCGATACGCCGGCGCTCGATCTCATCGCGCGCATGCACGGCAGTGGCTGGTATGCGCGTCCGGCGGATCTGTTCCAGCTGGAGCGACCGCGCCGCATCGGCTGAAACGGCTGCCGCAGACCCGTCGCGGTGGCCGGGGGCGGGCCGACGCGGCTGACAGGCTCTCAGCGCGCTCCTTTGGCGCGGAGGACGGCCGGTATCGTCTGCAGCAGGATATAGAGGTCGAGCCAGAACGACCAGTTGCGGATATAGAACAGATCCAGCTCGCGCAGGGCCTGCAGGTCGCCATCGCTGCGGGCGGACACCTGCCATAATCCGGTGATGCCCGGCAGCACGCTGGACCGCAGCGACTGGAAATCCTGGTCGAACTGTTCGGCATGGTAGGGCGGAAGGGGGCGTGGCCCGATCAGGCTCATGTCGCCGCGGATGACATTCCAGAGTTGCGGCAGTTCGTCGGCGCTGGAGCGGCGCAGGAGGTTGCCGATGACGGGCAGAATGCGCGGATCGTTCCGGAGCTTGAAGAATTTCTGCCACTCGGCGCGTGCCAGCGGGTCGCGACCGAGGTGCTCCTCGAGAAGTCGTTCGCTGCTCACATGCATGGTCCGCAGTTTGTAAACCGCGACCATCGTCCCCTGGTGGCCGATGCGTCTCTGGACGTAGAACGCCGGCCCCGGGTCGATCAGCTTGACCAGAGCGGCGGCGACGGCCACGACCGGAAGTGCCAGCAGCGCGATGGGGATGGCGAGCAGAAGGTCGAACATCCTCTTGAGCAACTGGTTCTGCCGGGATCCGAGATTGCGGCGGATCTCGACGCCGATCATCGTCTCCAGTGCGCGGGTGTGGACCCAGGGGCCCTGGATGTTGTGGATGTCCTCGATCAGCATGAAGCGGCAGGACGGCGCGAAAGCGCGGCAACCGCGCGGGATCGCCGCCAGATCGCCGGCGGTCGCGAAGATGGCGATTTCGATGTCGGCGGGCGGTCTGAAGTGGCTGAAATCGGCGGTCGTTCCGATCACGGGCAATGGGAACGAGCTGCCTTTCAACGTGCGGTCCCTGGCCGGGCGGATCAGTCCGACGGGCTTGAGGCCGAGTTCGGATTTGCGCACCAGCAGCTCCGCGAGCTCGCGGCACTGGCTGGCCTTGCCGACCAGCACGGTTGTCGCTCCCCACAGGTCGGCATGGGTCAAGAGCGATCTCACGACCGCTTCCATGTAATGCCCGATCACCAGCAGGACCGTCGCATTGGTGAGCTGGAGTGCGACGAGATCGATGACATTCTGCCGTGGCTGCTCCACGACCGCCCAGACCGCGACGACCCCCGCAATGCCGAGGGTTCGCTGGCGGAAGCGCTCGTAAGGCCCGGGGCCAGACCCGGAGTAGAGGCCGGCGATGGCAAATGCCAGGATGACGAGCAGGGCGGCGGCGGGATGGGTTGCCGGCAAGGGCAGTCCAGCCGCGCGCGCCAGCATGTAAGTGATGACGCCCGCGGCCAGGATGGCCGCGAGATCGCCACAGATCAGCGCCGCCACCACCGTGGCCTTGCGGTGCCGGTGGGCAAGCGCGAAGTCAAGCGCGGGCTTGTGCGCGCCGAGGCGTGCAGGGGCGGCATCATGCAGGTTCAGACCCTGGTCCACCATACTGGCAACGTCCTTCCCTCGAAGCCCATGCATGATCCCCCCGCCGGACGGCAAGGGGATCGCGGCTTGCCGCCTGCTATTCGGCTGCAATTCCGGAGAAATGCCGCTCGTTCTTTACCCGCTCCGCGATCCACCGGTAGGTGGGAATGAGCCCCTGCCGCAAAGGCGTCTTGGGCTCCCAGCCGAGAACCGTTCTCAGCCGCGAATTGTCGCTGTTGCGCCCGCGTACCCCCTGGGGCTTCGAGGTGTCGTGGCGCTTGATCACCAATTTCCCGGCGATGGTGGCGATGATGTCGACAAGCTCGTCGACAGTGACCAGTTCGTCCGTCCCGAGATTCAGCGGGCTGGCATGGTCGGAGCGCATGATGCGGTGAATGCCCTCGACGCAATCGTCGATGTACATGAAGGACCGGGTCTGCTTGCCGTCGCCCCAGATCGGCAGCTCGTCGCCGCTGTTGAGGGCCGCAATCTTGCGCGAGATTGCTGCCGGGGCCTTCTCCCGGCCGCCATCATAGGTGCCGAGCGGTCCATAGACATTGTGGAAGCGGACGACGCGCGTCGGGAATTGCCAATCCTCGGTGAAGTACTGGCAGAGCTTTTCGGTGTACAGCTTCTCGAGGCCGTAGCCTTCTTCCGGATCGGCGGGGAAGGCGTCCTCCTCGCGCAGTGGAACGACATCGGGAGCGCGCTGCAGGTGCTGTGGATAGACACAGGCCGACGAGGAGAACAGGAAGCGCTTGATCCCATTGCTGCGGGCTGCCTGCAGCGTATGCGCGTTGATCAGCGTGTTGTTGATGGTGATTTCCGCATGGAAGGCGCTGATATAGCCGATGCCGCCCATGTCGGCCGCGAGATGGTAGACCTCGTCGATCTTCTTGGTGACACGCAGGCACTGCTTGTAGTCACGCAGGTCGGCGATCATGAATTCGTCGGCGGATGTATCCTCGTATTCGGGATTCTTGAGATCGACGCCACGAACGACGTAGCCATGCTCGACCAGATACTTGACCAGGTGATGTCCGATGAAGCCGCCAGCGCCGGTCACCAGCGCTACCTTCCCGTTGCGCATCTTGTGCCTCCATTAGGTCGCCCTCGCGTGCCGATGTCATTCTTCGCGCAAGGGTTGTTCGCTCCGACCCTGTGATCTTATCTGGCGACCTCCAAACTCCCGATTGCAACGAGGTGGTAGTCCGAAATCGCCGATCGGGGCGGAATATTCGCTGATGGGCCGTGCGGCATGCCCGGGCGAATATCCTCCTCAGTAGAGGACAAGATTGCCGTTGGGCTCGATCCCGGCGCGGTGCAGTTGATCCCAGTCGAAGACGGCATGTCCCCACGCAAACCGCAGTGCGGCGCCGTCGCGGGGGATACGATAGACGTTGTGGTCGAACAGGTTGTTGCCGGTTTCGATGACGAACGCGTTGGCGTCGTAGGGACCGACGTCGGAAGCGGCGCCCGCGCAGGCGGAGCCCTCGAAGGTCGTTTCGTTGTCGTGAACGCGATTGTTGCGGGTCTTGTAGGTCCCGCCCGATTTCCGGGAACGGCCCTGGTCTGCCAGGATGATTCCGCACTTGCCGGCGTCGGCGGTCAGCGTATTGCCATAGACCTCGACATCCTGTGACGCGGCGACCAGGATATTGTTGCTCCAGAACCAGATCCGTTCGCCCCTGCCGTTATAACGAAGCGTATTGTTGCGGATCACGGCCGCGTACGAGATTTCGTGAAAGATGCCGGCATCGCTGTTGCGCTCGACGATATTGTCCTCATAGAGGACGTCGCGGCATTCGATGTCGCACCACAGGCCGGGGCCGCGATTGTTACGCACGAGATTGCCGCGCATGACCACCCGTTCGCTGACTGCCAGTTTGACGCCTCCGGCCTCCCAGGTGATCTGGAAGTTTCGAATGTTGTTGTCGTCGATGGTGTTGTGCTCGATCACGATGTCGTGCCCGACACCGGTAATGCCGATCTGGCCGTTGTGATGGATGTCGCAATCGCGGACGCGGGTGCCAGATCCGGCAGCCATGCCCGCCGCACTGTTGAGCCGCAGCTCACAGTTCTCGACGGTCCAGCCCTTGGCGTCCTGGGCCTGGATCGCGCCCTTCTGCGCCACGCTGGCATATTTCTCGATCGTGATGTTCCTGATCAGGACGCCTGGCGCCGCGCTCTCGAATGCGAAAGAAGCCGCGGTGGCTTCGACCTTGCGGCCTATGGGATTGTCCGCGAAATAGATCTTTGCTGCGGCATGGTCGAAATAGAAGCGCCCGGGAGCGACGTCTGCCTTGGCCAGCACCGGTACGAGAGGGCGGTCGTCGATGAACAGGCCTTCCGGCAGATTGCACGCCGGTGCCGATGCCGCGCAGCTTCCGACCCGCCGGCCCTGCTGTCGCTGCTCGTCGATAACCCAATAGCTGTCCTCGCGGTTGAACTGCACCAGCCCGTCGCTGCCGTTCAGGATGGTGTGGCCTTCGCCATAGAAGCGCTGATTGGCGAGTGGGCGGACGGACTGAACGCGATGAATGCCGTTCTTCAGGCACAGCGTGGCGCCCGGGCCTGCGCGATCCACAATCGCCTGTATCGATGCGCCGGGCTCGACGGGGATTGAGCCGGCGGGACAGCGTGCGTCGATGACGCCCGGCCAGGCTGGCGCGATGGCCAATGTCCAGAGCGCCGCGGTCAGGCAGGTGATGATGGTCGATGCGTGCCGGCCCGCACGAACTGGCGCGCTGTTGGTGGCCGCCATAGGTCGTTGCCCTGCATGTAGCGATAGATCATCGTCGTGCCAATGCCGAAGCCGATCAGGCACCAGAACCACACGCCCTGCATCGGCGCCTCGAGCGCGACATCGAACGAAGCGTTGATCAGGCAGGATAGAGTATAGCAGGCGATGAACAGCAGAAAGCCGATCCATTCCCGGGGCCCGCGACGGAACGCAAGCGCGATGGCGCGAAGCAGCATGCCAAACCAGGAGGTCAGAAAAACGCCCCATAGCACCAACCCCGGTACGCCTGCGCGTGCCAGGATCGTCATGTTGCCATTGTGCGGGCTGCGCAACGGCCGCTCACTATGGGCGCTTGCAAATCCGTCTTCGACGCCAAGGTTGACGCCAAATCCGCGACCGGTCCAGAAATAGGGGCCATGCACCGTGTTGGCGATGATGATCCGCCACCATTTTTCGCGCCATTCCTTGGTATCCTCGGTCTGAGCGCCTCCCTGGCCGACAATGCTTGCGACATTCTCGATGACCTGCGCCGAGCTGACCCGCCGCTCGGTGGACACGCGCGCTTCCTGCTGGCTGGAGAGGCTTGTTTCGAGGAGCAGCGAGATGGCGAGCAGGGCCAGCCCGGCAGCGCTGAGAGCGATGAGCTTGCGCGCCTTGCCGAGCATGATCGCAGCGCAAACGACCGGAACCAGATAGGCGAGCAGCGCGGCGCGACTGACGGCGCTCACCATGATGACCGCGCAAAGCAGGCAGATCATCCAGATGGCGGTGGGCTTGCGTAATCCCGCCAGCGTAAACACCGTCGCGCCGGCAAGATGAACAGCGACCTCGCCGGCGCCGACCCAGATGATACTGACGGTCGTGCCAGGGATGTTCGGCAGGAGGTCCTGAAAATAGAAGCTGAGGGGAAAGATGACTGGAGCCGCGGGGACATAGATGCCGATAAAAACACGATAGTAACGAATGATCGCATTGATGCGGCGATAATCGTCGATCAGGAGCGCGGCAACGACAAAAGCAAAGCCACCGTAGACGATAATCACACTGTCGCGCAATGCATCGATGCCATAAGTGCCGAGGTATGGCAGCGTGCACGACAGCGTCCAGCCGATCAGGATGGACAGCAGGAGGCAGGGCGGGGAGGCTAACAGCGCGACAAGGCAGCCAGATCGCGCGAGATAGAGGAGCCCCGCGGTGAAGGTGAGTTCACCGACAAAGATCGGTCGATAGCCAAAGTAGGCAAAACCTTTTCCGAGCAGGGCATAGCCGAACAGAACGCAGCACAGCGCGACGAGGTAGTGGTCGCCGGGGCGTACGGAACGTGGACGGGAGGAGACGCTGGCCATGAAATGCCCCGGCGATTGTCTTGACGTTCGGTTCCGACGATTGCGTCCAATCCGCTATCTGGAGATCAAGGTGACTGTCTTGTGGCCATGTGCCTGGTCCGTCGTCGGCAAGCGGGACTCCGAGGCGGGGCTCGCGGCTTCGTCAAACGACAGCAGGCGTGGCATCTCGCTCTTGACGTCAATGACGTCGCCGGGCTCGACCGCCGTCGTTTCGTCGGCATCCAGAACGGCGGCGCGGCCGCCTCGCATGCGCGTGATGGTGATCACGTGCCTGACGCCTTGGGCGGTGGCGCCGCCGGCGTAGCGAAGCTTGATGTCTCGCGTTCTGACGGCCGCGGGCAAGGTAATTTCAAGCTCATTGAGGTGGTCGCGGGTTTGCTGCAGCTCGAGCGCGATCTGCCGTTTGAATGCAGCGTCGACTTCCTTGATCTTCAGGTCGAGGTTTCCCGCTTCGACGCGAAGGCGCGAGACGTCTGACAGCAGTCGCCAGACGGCGGCCTCCTGGTTGGCTTCGAGGACGCGATAGTTGAAATCGTTGTTCTGGGTTCCCAATCCCTGCTTCAGCAAGGCGCCGTAGCGATCAATCTGCTGCCGGATCATGTCGAGCTGCTTCTTGCCGGCATTACCCTGCTCGCTGTTGGCGTCGATCTGTTCCTTGAGAAGGGGCTTTTGCGATCGCAGCAGATCGATCTGACCGCGCTGGATGGCGGCCTGGGTGCGGAAGCTGTCCTGCTCGTTGGCGATGATCTCCAGCATCTCCTTTTGATTGGCCGCGCCACCGAGGTCGGGGGGCGAGAACGTGTCGAGCCCGTCACGCTGCGCCTCGAGACGGGCCTTGCGCACCAGCATGATGCGGTTCTGCAGCGTCAGCTGCCGGACCCGCTCCTCGGCAAGCAGATATTCGGAAACCGCCGTGAGACGCAGGATCTCGCCGGGCCCGAAGCCGCCTGCGAGAGCAACAGCGCTTTGTGCCGTGCTGCCGTAGCGGAAGGGGTAGGCGCCCGGCAGGCGCACGTCGCCGAGCACATAGAGCGGACGCAGTTCGGCGATGCGCACGCCGACTGACGGACTGCGCAGCAGCCCGTCCGCGAGAAGCTTTTCCCCGATCCGCTTCTGGCATTCGGACAGGGTGAGGTCCTTGACGTCGACGGCGGTGGCCAGTGGAATACTGACAAAGCCGGCGTCGTCGATGAGCAGGTCGCCCGACAGCTCCGGTTGACCGAAGACGATCACCGTGATGCGGTCGCCGGGGGCCAGCCGGTAGGTATGGCTTTCCAGATCATCGGCGCGTGGCGCGCCCGGAGACAGCAGCAACGGCAGGCAGAAGACCAATGGAAGGAGCTGGCGCCGTGCCAGCCGCCGAACGTCGCCGAATATCGTCCATTCCCGGTATCGGTTCACTGGCATTCCCTGCGTTTGCCGCTCGCTGCGTTGTCGTGTGTCGTATCGGCCGAAATGTTGTCGGAGCGCTCGTCCGGTTGTCCCAAGACTAGTGGTTGCGTCGGCCGTGCTCCTGAAAAACAGGGACTATCGGCGCGCTCCTCGGAGGTACTCCTCTGGGGGTAGCTTTGTTCGCGCCGGATAGTTCTTAAGCCCCTCGTTGCAATCCATGAGGGCGGTTGTTGACGATTGCGGGCTTCCGCCAAGATGACATGCCGGTATCCGACCGGCGGATCATCGATGAACGGGAGTTGTATCGTGAAAAAGCGCGTTCTGGTGACGGGCGGAGCAGGGTTCCTCGGTTCACATCTGTGCGCCCGGCTGCTCAATCAGGAATGCGAGGTGTTGTGCGTCGACAACTTCTTCACTGGTATGCGCCGCAATATCGAGGGATTGCTCGATGAGCCGGCATTCGAGGTGATGCGGCACGACGTCACGTTCCCGCTCCATGTCGAGGTCGACGAAATCTACAATCTGGCCTGCCCGGCATCGCCGATCCACTATCAGCGTGACCCGATCCAGACCACGAAGACAAGCGTGCTCGGGGCGATCAATATGCTCGGGCTCGCCAAGCGGTTGCATGCCCGTATTCTGCAGGCGTCCACCAGTGAGGTTTATGGCGACCCCGAGGTCCATCCGCAGACCGAAGATTATTGCGGTATCGTCAACATGGCCGGCCCGCGCGCCTGCTATGACGAAGGCAAGCGATGCACGGAGACGCTGTTCTACGACTACAAGCGGCAGCATCGGCTGAGCATCCGCGTCGCGCGGATTTTCAACACCTATGGCCCCAACATGCATCCCCAGGACGGCCGGGTGGTGTCCACCTTCATTGTGCAGGCGCTCAAGGGCGAGCCGATCACGATATTCGGTGCGGGGACGCAGACGAGATCGTTCTGCTATGTCGATGATCTCATCGATGGCTTGACGCGACTGATGAACGTGTCGCCGGAGGTCGACGGTCCGGTCAATCTCGGAAACCCGACCGAGATGACGATGCTGGAGCTCGCCGAGCTCATCATCGCGATGACCGGGGCACGCTCGAAAATCGAGTTCCGGCCGCTGCCGCAGGACGATCCGCGCCAACGCCGGCCTGACATCACGCGCGCGCGCGAACTGCTGCACTGGACGCCACATATCGGCGTGGAAGAGGGGCTCGGCAAAACCATCGCCTACTTCGACAGGTTGCTGGCGAATCCCCGTGAAGCCGACAAGCTCGTCTGGAGGCTCCCGCAATGAATCCGGCGAGCGCTGAAGACATGGAGCGGGGCAATGTCCTCGGTGTCGATGTCAGTGCCATCGCCATGGCGGATGCAATCGCGACGCTGGAGCGCTGGATCGCCGAGGGCCGCCGCGAGTATGTCTGCGTCACCGGGGTGCACGGCATCATGGAATGCCGTCGTGATGCGGCGTTGCGTCAGATTCACAACGCGGCGGGCATGGTGACGCCGGATGGTGTTCCGCTGGTGTACTTTCTCCGCCTCACCGGCAAGAAGCACACCCAGCGCGTCTACGGACCCGATCTGATGCGGGAGATGACCGCGCTGTCCGGCGAGCGCGGCTACCGGCATTTCTATTACGGCGGCGATGTCGGTGTTGCCGAGAAGCTGAAGGAGGTGCTGGTGCGCTCGGTCCCCGGCTTGCGAGTGGTGGGGACGCTCTGCCCGCCATTTCGCGCCCTGACGGTCGAGGAGGATCGCGCCGTCGTCGATGTCATCAATGCCGCGCGACCGGACATCGTCTGGGTCGGGCTGAGCACCCCGAAGCAGGAGCGCTGGATGGCGGCGCATCTCGGGCGCATCGAAGCGCCCGTCATGATTGGCGTCGGCGCCGCATTTGATTTCCTGGCAGGAACGAAGCGCCAGGCGCCGAGGTGGATGCAGCGCCATGCACTCGAGTGGCTGTTCCGGCTGTGCTCCGAGCCGCGACGGCTGTGGCGACGCTATGCCTATATCGTGCCGGGATTCGCATTTCTCGCCGCGGGCGAGTTGTTGCGCCGCGCAGTGCATCGATCGAGCTCTGCTCCCGATGCGCTGTCGCGTGACTACAGGTGACCGAAGGTTGGCATGCAGGACAGTGGAGCGACCAGCCGACCGTTCCAGAGCGATGCGGGGCGCGATGCGATGCCGCGACTGAAGCTGCATGCAGTGGAGAACCGTGCCTGGTATGGCCTCCGATGGGTGCAAGGTACGCGTTCCGGGAAGGCCTGGGCCGCGATCACGGCCGTCGTGTTCGGAACGCATTTCCTGGCGTTGGCGGACCAGGCGGTGGTGAGCGGCGCCAGCCTGTTGTCGATGGTACTGGTCGGGCGCTTTACGGTCCCCAGTCAGCTCGGCATCTACACGATCGGGGTCTCGATCCTGGGATCGGTGCTTGCGGTCCAGGATGCTCTCATCCTGCTGCCCTACATGATCCAACGGCATCGTCCGTCTCGCAGCCCGGAGGACCATGCCGGCATCGCGCTGCTTCATAGCACCTGGCTTGCCGCCGCGGCCACGGCCCTGCTGGCGATCGCCGCACTCGGGATGACAGCAGTTTGGGCCGAGGCGGATCTGACCTGGTTGGTCTGCACGCTGGTGCTCACCGTCCCGTTTGCAATGCAGCGGGAATTCAACCGAACCTATGCCTTCGCCCATTTGAACATGGCCAACGCCTTCCTGCTCGATGCCAGTGCGGCGCTGCTGCAGCTCTCCGTGCTCGGCTGGATGGGTTGGACCGGCAGGATGTCCGCGGTCGGTGCCTGCGCGGCGCTGGGCGGCGCCTGCGGCGTGACAAGCGTCATCTGGCTTTACCATGCGCGGTCGAAGTTCTCGCTGAGGAGGGAGCATGTGCGGCGCGCGACCGCTGAGAGCTGGCATTTGGGAAAATGGCTGTGTGCCGGACAGGTCACCGTCACCGTCCAGGGCTATGTGAGCTACTGGATGCTGCCGCTGCTGATCAGCATGGCGGAGACTGGTGTCTACGCCGCCTGTAACAGTATCGCGTCCCTGGCCAATCCATTGCTGACGGCTTTTCGCAACACCTTGACGCCGCGGGCGGTCCTCGCCTTCAAGGAGGGCGGTGGTGCACAGCTGCGCCGCCAGGCGTCGCGCGATGCGCTGCTGCTCGTCGGCGTGATGGCGCTGTTCTGTCTCGTCATCGTCATCGGCGGCGATAGCCTCATGCGGGTCGTCTATCACAGCCCCGAATATGTCGGGCAGGGCCATGTGGTCACTGTTCTGGCGCTGGCCGTGATGGCCGGCGCCGCGGGGGCACCAGCGTCCAACGCGCTGGCGAGCATGGAGCGGCCACGGGCGATCGTGCTCGCGACCTCGGTCGGCACCGTTGTCTCGATTGCGGTGATCTGGACCCTGTCGCTCAAGTGGGGGCTGCTCGGCGCGGCCTACGGCATGTTGGCCGGAAATGCGGCCGGATCGCTCTCCCGCTGGACGGCATTCCTGATCGTTCTTGATCGGCCCCATCCGATCGATTGCAGCCGCGAATCGGTTGCGCGGATCCTGCAGCAATTTTCTTACATGCCTGCCGGTGCCGACTGGGTCATCAATCCGATCGGCGAGGGCTTTCAGGGCAGGATCTGCGGCGTTGCCGCGCGTCGCAGCGATGCTCTCAGGCAAGACCATCGCGATCTGGTGGTCAAGCTCTATCCGGCCGGTGCGGCGGGCGCCCAGACGGCGCGACGACAGTTCAACGCGCAAATGCAGTTGCATGCCGCGCTCGATGGCAAGGCTGCTCACGGCTGGACGTTCCATGCGCCGTTGCCGCTTCATGTGTCGATGTCACCGCCGGCGCTGGTGATGACCATGGCCGCGGGGACTGATCTCAATCAATCACTGGTTGCGGACCGCGTTCCGCCGTCACCGCGTGCATTGCAGAGCATGGCGCAGGCGCTGGTCGCGGTGATGCGGCCGTACTGGGCCGCCGGATACCCGCACGGAGATCTTTGCCTGCAGAACATCTTGTGGAATCCCCTGGACCATGTCCTCACGCTGATCGATGCCGACGTGCCTGCGCGCAGCGGCAACAGCTGTCCGAGCGAGTGGTATCCGGCGTCCCGCGACCTCGCCGGCATCCTCTGCGATGTGGCGACGGACATTCGAACCTTCAACTGCCGCGTTGTCTCGCGCAAGCACCTGTTCGCCGAAAGCGTTCTGGCGACTTTCGTCGCGACGCTGGACGCGCCCGAGGACCGACGGCGGTTGATCGAGGAGGTTCGGGCTTTCGCCGGCGTCGAGCTTGCCGCGCTCGATGTGCCGTGGTCGCTGCAGGGATTTTATCATCTGCTCCAGCGCAAGGTCGCGGCACCTCGCATCGACCGGCTGCTGGCACGGGTGCTGGCAAGGCCTCGGCCGTCGTCCGGACCGGTGGTCCCGGGAGGCGAACGATGACGTCGCCGGTCTATATGACGACCAGCTGGGACGATGGCCATCCCGCGGACCTGCGTGTGGCGGCCCTGCTGACCAAGTACGGGATCGCCGGCACTTTCTATGTGCCTGAAGCGACCGATCGGGACACACTGTCTGCGGTGCAGCTGCGCGAACTCGCCTCAGCGTTCGAGATCGGCGCGCACACGCTGCATCACGTCGATCTGACCCGCGTGGCGAACGATATCGCATGGCAGGAGATCGTCGGCTCGAAGTCGTGGGTCGAGGATCACACCGGCGTTCCCTGCGTATGCTTCTGTCCGCCGATCGGCCACTATGCGGGCGTGCATATCCAGATGGTCCGGAGAGCGGGTTACCTCGGCCTGCGCACGACGGAATTCCTTTCGCTCGACGTGCCGCGGCCTCAAGCCGGCCTTCTGCTGATGCCGACGACCGTTCAGGCCTTCCCGCACGGTCTTGTCAGTTTCACGAGAAATGCAGTCAAGCGGTTCGCCCTGGCTCAGCTCTGGCGTTATGTCGTCCATGGCTGTCCGGCTGAATGGCCCACGCTTGCCGAATTGCTGCTGCACGACGCCGTCGTGCACGGCGGGGTCTTCCATCTCTGGGGGCATTCCTGGGAAATTCAGGACCTCAGGCAATGGCAGCGTCTGGACGACGTCCTGCGCTTCATGGGCAGCCTGGCGTATCGGATCCCTGCTGTCACCAATGGGCAGCTCTGCCGTCTGTTCGCGCCGTTGATGGCGGCTTCGGATCAACCGGCGCACGCGACGCGTGCGGCCAGCGCACGAGGATGACGGCCATGAACATCCTGGTGGCGCACAATTTCTACAAGCTCGCGGGAGGTGAGGACCTCTGTGTCGCCTCGGAGATCGCATTGCTGCGGGCGCACGGACATCAGGTGGAATCCTATTGTCTGTCCAACGATAGCGTTGACGGCATGAGGCGCCTGCAACTCGCCGGCCGCACGATCTGGAGCCTCCAGGCTGCCGCCGAGATACGGCGTGTCATCCGCGCCCATCGTGCGGAGATCGTCCATTTCCACAATACGTTTCCGCTGATCTCTCCGGCGGCCTATTACGCCGCGCATGCCGAGGCCGTACCGGTGGTGCAGACGTTGCACAACTTCCGGCTCGTCTGCGTCAATGCGGTGCTGCTTCGCGATGGTCGGCCTTGTGAGGATTGTCTTGGCAAGGCAATTCCCTGGCGTGGGGTCGTGCACAGCTGTTACCGCGGCAGTCGCGCCGCCAGCGCCACCGTCGCGGGAATGTTGATGGCGCATCGGTTGCTGGGAACGTGGCGGCACGCTGTCGACGTCTATGTCGCTCCGAGCGAATTCGGTCGGCGCAAGTTGATCGAGGGGGGGCTTCCCGCCGCCAGGATCGCGGTCAAGCCGAACTTTGCCTACCCCGCGCCCGGCGTGGGCGAGGGAGAGGGCGGGTATGCGCTCTATGTCGGCCGGCTGTCCGAAGAGAAGGGGGTTCATACCCTTCTCGCGGCGTGGGAGGGTCTTCGCAATGTCGTGCCGCTGAAGATTGCCGGCGATGGGCCGCTTGCCGGCGCGGTTCGGGAGGCCGTGGCGCGCAACCCTGCGATCGAGTGGCTGCATGGTGTTCCGCATGCCGAGGTCTATGGGCTCATGGGCCAAGCGGCGCTGCTGGTGCTGCCGTCGCAATGTTACGAGGGAGCGCTGCCGCGCGTCGTCATCGAGGCGTTCGCCAAGGGCACGCCGGTTGTCGCGCCCAGGCATGGCGCGATGGCGGACATCATCGATGGCGGCAACGGCCTGTGCTTTGCCGCCGGCGATGCGCGAGATCTCGCGGCGAAGGTGCAACGCCTGTGTGCGGACGCCTCGCTGCTGATGCGAATGCGCCGTGCGGCGCGCCGCACTTTCGACCGGAATTTCACGGCGGACGCCAACCACGATGCGCTGATGGAAATCTATCGACGGGCGGCTGAGGTGCATGCTCGGGGCGATCTGAAGACGGGAGCCGAAGTCGTGGCGTAGAGCCGATTGTGACAGGACGCGTGCGATGCTGAACCGAATCCAATCCGTGGTGATCGACCAGCGCCTGAGATGTGACCCGTTGCCAGCCGAGACGGATTTCTTTTCCGCCTACGACTGGAGCCTGGATCCGCATCTGACGGTCAGCGAGGCCATTGGGCGCCTCAGCGCTGAGATCGGTTGGCTGGGACGTATTGAGGACGGTTGGCAATCGAGTGAGGTGGCCACGAACATCTACCTTCTGTCCTGCTCCCTGCTGAATGGCGCCGATGAATACCTGCGCGGGCACACGTTGCGGCTGCCAGCCCAACTGGCGCGCACCGCTCCCGGGCGTCTTGCTCTCCGGGCCGCGGACAAGGTCACCGATCTCCTGCCGCGGCGGGACTGGAGGCAGGTTAGCCGCTGGAAGGACGCGTGGCAGGATGGGCTGGATGCATTCTTTGCCCGGCTGGCGCGATGTGAGACCGAGCCGGCGTCGCTGATGGAGGCCGCGGAAGGTCTGTCCGGATTGTTGCAGTGGCGGCTTCCCGCGAGCCTGCTCGGTTTGCGTATCGGGGTGCCGTCTGCATTCAGCCGGCTTGATCTGACCCATGCCGATGTCATCGCGCTCGGGCGGCAGTTCATGCTGCAACATGTCGACACCTCGCATCCGGTTCTCCTGCTCGGATTGCGTACGGCCGGGACCTATTTTTCCGCGTTGCTACGCTCCTTCTTCAAAGCCGAAGGCTATCGCTGCGTTGCGTCTCTGACGGTGCAGCCCAAAAAGGGTGCCAGCCGGAGCGAGTGGCGGGAGCTGGCAGGATATGCCAGGCGCGGTTTTACCGTCGCCATCGTGGATGATCCGCCGAACTCGGGTGGAACGATCTCGCTCGGCATCGATATCGCACGCCGGGCAGGCTTTGATCTTTCCCGGATCAAGGTTCTGGTCCCGACACACCCGGCCGCGCGCGGTTGGGTCGCTGGCGTGCCGGAAGACATGGTGATTACGCTCGCGCCGGAGCGCTGGCGCAAGCAGCAGCTACTCGAGCCCGGACATGTCGAGACCCGGCTGTGCGAGTACTTCGCATCGCAGGGATTTGGTGACGTTCGGGTGGTCGACAGCCGACGGGCGGTGGAGCTCAATGACGAGCTCCAGCACAGTGCGAACGGCAGGCGCGGCGTGACGCTCAAACGCATTTTCGAGGTCCAACTGCGGACGGAGCAGGGCGACGACGAGACGCGCTACGTCCTGGCGAAAAGCGTCGGTTTGGGATACCTCGGCTATCCGGCATTCCTGAGTGCGCAGCGGCTCAGCGAATTCGTGCCGCCGTTGCTCGGCCTGCGCGACGGAATTCTTTACGCTGAATGGCTGCCAAACCGGTGCTGCGAGGCAGAGGCTGCACCAGACCGTGCCTCGTGGATCGGCGCGACAGCCGCTTATGTGGCTGCGCGGGCCCGTCTTCTGGCGCTGCCAAAGGATCGGGCGCCCGGCAAGGCCGTTCATGAAAACGGCTGGGCTCTGCTGGCGGAGGCGCTTGGCCGCGCCTACGGGCGGTTCGTGTTCGACATCCCGATGCGCTCCTGGATCCAGCAGCGGCTCTATCGCCTGCGTTGCCCGTTACCAACTCTGATCGACGGCAATATGGGCGGTCCTCACTGGATCTGGAGCCGGTTGGGCCCGCTGAAGACCGGCTTTCATGGCCATGGCCTCGGCAAAACCCAGTTGAACGCGGTCGATCCCGCCTACGATCTCGCCGAGGCCATGCTCAGTCTTGAACTCTCCGCCGAGGAGGAAGAGCGATTGGTTCGCGAATATGCCGAGCTGTCCGGCGACGCTGCGATCGGCGAGCGGCTGCTGATCAATAAGCTGCTTGCCGGTCTCTGGACCATGGAGACGGCGCAGGAACAACTGTTCTCGGTGAGACAGTCCGGCCGGCAACAGCAGGAGCTGCATCGCCGGTTTTTGCGCGCCTGGGATTTCCTCACGATCCAGACCGCACGGTTCTGTGGCGCTCGTTGTCGTTCGCCGAGGCCCCCGTCCTGGCATTCCCCGCTCGTCATGCTCGATATCGATGGCGTGATCGACCGGCGCATCTTCGGCTACCCCTGCACGACGGCTGCGGGCATGGAGGCGTTATCGCTGTTGGCAGCGCATGGCCATTCGGTCGCGCTCAATACGGCGCGCTCAGTCTATGAAGTCAGGGACTATTGCGAGGCGTATGGCCTCGCGGGCGGTGTCGCGGAGTATGGCGCGTACCTGTGGGACGCGATTGCGCAGCGCGGCCAGCCGCTTCTGGATCAGGAGACGATGGCCCAGCTCGCTGAACTCAGGCGGGAGCTGCAACAGCTTCCCGGTGTCTTTCTCGACGAGCGCCATCGATACTCCATTCGGGCGTATATGATCGAAAAGAAGCCGCGCAGCCTTTTGTTGCGGATGCGTCCATTCAACGTCGGGCAGGGCGCGCCAATTCCTCTGCCGACGCTCGTGGTGAACGACCTCGTGACACGATTGCAGCTCGACCGGCTGTCCTTTCATCAAACCACCATCGATACGGCCGTCGTGGCCAGGGGAGTCGATAAGGGGACCGGTTTGATCGCGCTGCGTGACCGGATCCTCGAGCCTGCCGCAGAGACGATCGCGATCGGAGATTCGGAGGCGGACCTGCCGATGTTCCGCGCGGCGACGCGCAGCTTCGCGCCGGGTCAGATTTCATGCCGCAGGCAGGCGCGCTTGCTGGGGTGCACGGTGTCGCGCCAGCGCTACCAACGCGGCCTGCTCGACATCGTCAAGATGATTGTCGGCGATCGCGAGCGCGGCGATGACGACAAGATGGAAACTGCGAACGAATCCGACGGCGATGGCCTGTTTCTGGAATTGCTGCGGAGTGCTGACCATTTTCAGGCCCGTGCGCTGCTCCGCGCCCTTTCCGATCGGACCACCTTCAGGATCTTCGTACGCTGACGCGGTGACGGTGAGGAGCACGAGCAGGCCGGTGATCTGACGCAAGCGGGAGCGGTAACTGTCGAGCGGTGCCTGTCCAGGAGAAGAGCACATGGCCATCAAAGCCAGCGGGATCAATGCCCCGCGTATCCATTATGAACGTGTCGTGTATGACACGCTGCTGGTGTTGTGGAGGCAACGGCAGCTTGTGGCCAAGGTTTTCGGCATCGCGCTGGTGGCGCTGCTGGTTGCGCTCCTGTTCGTGGCACCGCGGTATTCCGGCGAAGCAATGATCAAGCTCGACTTCGTTCGCAACGAGAATATCGCCGGAGAGAGAGTGCAGTCGACTGCGGCCGTCGATGCCGCCGCGGTTGTCGATAGCGCTGCGCGCATCGTTCGTTCGCGCGGAACTGCTGGTGCTGTCGTGTCGGCTTTGCGGCTTGATACGGAAGCGGACTATACGCATCTGTCCTTCCGCGAGCGGCTGTTGTCGCTGATCGGGCTGGCTTTTGGGCGGGCCTCGCCGACGCCGTACGACATCGCCGTCGCGCGGCTCATGAAGCAGATCACGGTCACCAATGATCCCCGGTCCTACTTGATCACCATTGCGGTCACCAGCTCCAATCCGGAGCGCGCCGCCCGCCTGGCGAACTGGGTCGGGTCCGAATATCTGCGCGGCCGGCTGCGTGAGCAGGTGACGGAGGCCTATGCCGCCGCGGAGCGCGAAATGACCGCGCTGTCCGCCGTGGTCGGTCCGCGACACCCGACCTATCTGAACGGGCTGACCAAGCTTGGTCGCCTGAAGGACGAGATGGATGCCGCACGGCGCGGGATCGTGGCGAGAGAGCGCAAGGCCGTGGTGGCATCGGACATGGTCAGGTTCGCGGGCGGGCAAACGCTGCTGCCGGCGGACGTGGTGATGGTGCCATCCGGTCCCAACGTCACGCTGCTGTTCGCCTTGACGACTTTTCTCGCGCTGGTCGTCGGCAGCCTGCTGGCGCTGCTGGCCGAGCGGGGCATGCTTCGGTGGCCGGTGTCGCTTCCTTCCGCTCTTCGAGGCTGGTCTCCGATGCCCCGAAGCTGAGTGCTTTGCCGCGGAGTGACCCTGCCGTGCCGCTGCACGGCAGCCGGCGTCTTCCGATCAGCCGCACGGGCGAGGTGATTGCCGCGGATTACTTCCGTAGCCGGATCGCACCGTTCAGGCCGATCCCCTTGTGGGGCTGGCTGCCTGTGTTCGGCAGGTCGAGGTGGTTTGTGTGATGGTTGTTGGTGTTCACGGGGGCAGTGCCAGCGATGAGCTTGATGTCGCTCAGGTCCGGCAGGTCGTTGGGCGGACCATCTTGAACGTCTGAGCCCGGCAACCTGTTGCCCGCCGGCCGCGACAGCGAGCGATTGTTAATTCCCCAGATCGCGGCCTGGGTCCTGTTCTGAACCCGGATCTTGCGGAGAATGGCCTTGATGTGGACCTTGACCGTGGCTTCGGCGATATCGATTTTCCGTGCGATGCATTTGTTGGAGTCGCCCTCGATCAGGCAGCGCAGAATGGATTTTTCGCGTGGAGAGAGCTGCTGGATGAGGCGATCGTCCGGCGCCTCGGTTGCGGAGGGGCTGTCATCGACCGGCTCGGCCTTGCTCAGGAGATCTTCCTTGGCGTCGAGCGCGAACGAAAGAAAGGCGGGCGGCAGTACGGTTTCACCCAGCATCAGCAGCTCGATGGACTTGATGAACACGTCGCAGCTCATGACGTCGACGAAATAGCCGCTGGCCCCGGCGCGGAATGCGGAGATCAGCTCGTTCGGCTGAAAATGGTCGGCGACAACAGCAATTCGTCCGTCAGGATGGCGATCCCTGAACCGTTCGATCTGCTCGATCGCGCCATCGAAGTCGTCACCGTTGTGAACGATGAGGAACAGCAGCCGGTATGGTTGAACTTTGCGCGATAGCAGATCGTCGGCACACGCAACCGATGCGAGAATGCGAAAGTTGGCCGAACGCAGGATTTTGGCGAGGCCCTCGCTGCGCAGACTGTTTCTCCCAACGAGCACGGTTGCAAATGAATATCGCCGTCTCATGGTACCCTCTCAGCCCTGTCGTGGACGGCTGCCGTTGTCTCCGATGTTCGGTTGTGCGGCAGTGCGTCCGAGTTGTGTCGTGTCCCCTTGGTTGTCTCTCCGCTTGTCCGGCACTTGCGATGGCAAGATCGGGCGTTGGCGCTGCGCCTCGTCTTTTATGAAGATTTTATGGAGTACAGGCTCGAATTCGCAATATCCTGATATACCCTTTGGTATAATCAAATTGGCGTATGCCGACATACTTCCATAGATATCATTCATAATATCAGCGGCATGGGCATTATGCCGGCAGGATGCGGGCGCACTCATCAGGAGTTTTTGTTTTTCCCAGCCACATGCTCTGAGTGAGGAATGGGCGAGGGGCTATCTCGTCGTGCAGGTGCCCACGCGTTGGGCGTGCCGGGCTGGCAACTGACAACCCTGCGGGAGCGGCGAGCGCTTTCGGCGTGGCGGTGGAAGACCGGGGCCACCTGGGGCGTAGCAAGACGTACGGCATGCCGCAGCGTGGAGTTCTGACCTTCGTGCTGTTTCTGAACAGGCCAGCCGTCGGGGAGAGACGACAATGATCGAGAGAGGCCCGGCGGTGCTGACGGAGCGCGAACGCCAGATCATGGGGCTGGTGTCCGAAGGGCTGTCGAACAAGGAGATCGGGCGTCGGTTGAATGTGACAGACGGCACGATCAAGGTTCACCTCCACCACATCTTTCAGAAGCTCGATATCAGCAACCGGACATCGCTTGCGGCGCTCGCCGTTTCGCAACAGGACCTGATCGATGAGTCCGATGTCGATCGGGTTCTCGCCAACGGCAAGCGGTGAAGGTCGGCAGCCCGGCCTTTCGGCGGGCGATCGTCCTGTGGCAGTGCTGTGTGTACGGCGCGGCGTGAAATCTGCGCGTTGCCGATGACGTGGCTCGTACCGTGCGGCGGCGTCGCTCGTCTGCGTCACGCTGTCTTCATGCCGGCTGGCCGCGTCACTTCCTTGCTGCCGACGGTGTCGCGCGGCGCGTGAGACGGCCGGTCACGGCCCGCATCGCAATCACGCCGTGGTTGCCGACTATTGTTGTCGCAATCGGATTGATCCATACTTGCAACAAGTCGTGCCGACAGGCGTCTTGAGGATTCCTCAACGGCGTCCAAGGCCATCTGCAGCGGCAGTTGCAGCAACGAAGTTCAGAAATGCGTCAAGGAGGTTCTTGATGACCGGCGGGGGCGGGTGGAAGGCAGCCACGTTCGTGGTCCTGGCTCTGGTGATGGGGACGGGTGAGAAAGCGGCCGCGGCACCATGCGGCAGCTCGTCGGCCGGCTTCGAGGCGTGGAAGCAGGACTTCGCCGGGGAGGCGAGGGCGAAGGGAGTTGGAGCGTCGGCCGTCGCCGCCCTGATGCAGACGAGCTACGCAAGCGCGACCATCGCGGCCGATCGCAGCCAGAGAAGTTTCAGTCTGTCGCTCGACCAGTTTCTCGCCAAACGCGGGGCATCGACGATCGTCGCCCGCGGTCGCTCGCTCAAGCAGTCCCAGGGGGCGCTGTTCGCATCGATCGAGCAGCGCTACGGTGTGCCGCCGGGGCCGTTGATTGCCATCTGGGGCATGGAAACGGGCTTCGGAAGCCAGCGCGGCAACCAGAACATGCTGTCGTCCATCGCCACCCTCGCATACGACTGTCGTCGTCCGGAATTTTTCACCGAACAGCTCTATGCCGCGCTGAAGCTCATCGATCAGGGAGCGTTGTCGGCAGCCACGCGCGGCTCCATGCATGGCGAGGTCGGCCAGACACAGTTCATGCCGAAGAACATTCTCGCTTATGGCAGCGGCAATCTCGATGTTGCCGCCAATGCCCTGAATTCGACGGCCAACTTCCTGCGCGCCCATGGCTGGCGGGCCGGGGCGGGCTATCAGCCCGGCGAGGCCAATTTTGCGGCTATTCAGGCCTGGAATGCCGCGCCGGTCTATCAGAAGGCCATCGCGCTGTTGGGGCGGCAGATCGACGGGGAGGCGGGCTCCGCGGCGCGGTAGGATCTCCTGTCGGGGCTCGACGTTTTGATGTTGTCGAAGTCCAGCCTCTTGGCCAGGGTCGGTGTTTCGACGATCGATTGATGGCGGTGAGAGGTGTCGTGCGGATTGCGCTCCTTGCGGATATCCATGCCAACCGGCAGGCGTTCAGCGCCTGCCTCGCGCATGCGCGCGACAATGGCGCGGAGCAATTCGCTCTGCTCGGCGATTATGTCGGCTATGGTGCCGACCCGGACTGGACCGTGACTGAGGTCATGGATTTGGTCTCCCGTGGCGCCGCCGCGGTCCTCGGCAACCATGACTGCGCCGTCGGCGATTCCAGTGTCGAACTCAATCTCGCAGCCCGCATCGTCATCGAGTGGACGCGCGGCGAGCTCGGACACGAGCAGCGTCGTTTTCTCGCAGCCTTGCCGCTGACGCTGGAGCGGCAGGGCCGTCTCTTCGTCCATGCGGAGGCCAGCCGGCCGGCCAGTTGGACTTATGTGACCGGCGCCGACGATGCGAAGCGCAGCATGCGTGCGACGTCCGCTGATGTCACGTTCTGTGGCCATGTGCACAGGCCGGCCCTGTACACTCTCTCGCCAGCCGGACGCATGACGGCGTTCACGCCCACGGCCGGCGTCAGCGTACAGTTGTTGCCGGGGCGACAATGGCTTGCGGTGCTGGGCTCGGTGGGACAGCCCCGCGACCATTCGGCGGCGGCATCCTATGCGATGCTGGACGCCGCCGCGGCGACGCTCACCTACCATCGGGTGCCGTATGATGTCGAACAGGCCGCCGCGCGGATCCGGCAACAGGGCCTGCCGGCCTGGTTGGCGGATCGCCTCTATCTCGGGAGGTGAGCGTGGTCAAACCCATCATCGCTCCCGGCCTCGTCATTGACGGCTTCACGATCGAGGAACGGCTGCATCGCGGCGGCATGGCGACGCTCTGGCGGGTGTCCCGCGCCGATGCGCGCATGCCGATGCTCATGAAGGTTCCGAAATACGGCGAAGGCGATGATCCGGCTGCGATCGTCAGCTTCGAGATGGAGCAGATGATCCTGCCGCGGCTGTCGGGATTGCATGTTCCGGCGTTCGTCTCAGCCGGCGATATGAGTGTGCAGCCCTACATCGTCATGGAGCATATCGCGGGCAAGACCCTGCTTGCGCGGCTTGCCGAGCTTCCTCTGCCCTATGCGGAGGCGGCCACGATCGGCCAGGGGATCGCCGCCGCGCTCGATGACCTGCACCGCCAGCATGTCATCCACCACGACATCAAGCCGAGCAACATCATGTTCCGCCAGTCCGGCGAAGCGGTGCTGCTGGATTATGGTCTCGCCCGTCATGACCAGCTTCCGGATCTGCTGCAGGAGGAGTTTCGATTGCCGTTCGGGACGGCCCCTTACATGGCGCCGGAGCGGCTGCTGCGAAGCCGGAGCGATCCGAGAAGCGATCTGTTCAGCCTCGGCGTGCTGCTCTATTTCTTCACCACCGGGGTTCGCCCGTATGGCGAGAGCGAGACGCTGCGCGGCATGCGCAGGCGGTTGTGGCGCGATCCGGTGCCGCCGCGCCGGCTTCGGGCCGACTATCCACCCTGGCTTCAGGAGATCGTGTTGCGCTGTCTCGAGATCGAGCCGGCATGGCGTCATCCCACAGCCGCGCAACTCGCATTCGATCTCGGCCATCCGGATCAGGTCAAGCTGACGGCGCGATCGGATCGCCTGAAGCAGGATCCGCTGTCCACCGTGTGGCGCCGGCGCTTCAATCGCGACCTCACGCGGCCGACGGCGGTGTCAAGCGTCG
This sequence comes from Bradyrhizobium sp. 2TAF24, assembly GCF_052115025.1. Classification (NCBI taxonomy): domain Bacteria; kingdom Pseudomonadati; phylum Pseudomonadota; class Alphaproteobacteria; order Hyphomicrobiales; family Nitrobacteraceae; genus Bradyrhizobium; species Bradyrhizobium sp. 2TAF24. The sequence goes on from NZ_JBFRFW010000010.1 coordinate 70,210, forward strand.
CCGGCCAGCTTGCGTCCGCTCCGATCGTCGCTGTCGCCGTCGATGTCACGGAAGGATCGGCATCGGTCAACGACGAGCTGCGGGCGATGGCCGGCCGCATTCTCACGACGTTGCCGTCGGCCCGCCTCGCATGCATCAATGTCCTGAAGCTCGGCAGGATCACGCTCGACACGACACTGGACGAACTGGGGCACAACAAGCACATCGACCGTCTTGCGGCGCTCAGGCACTGGGCTGAACCGCTGAAACTCGCGGAGAGCAGGCTCACGGTGCATGTGCTCGAGGCCATCGATCCGGCTTCGGCGATCCTGGAGTTCGCCAGGTCGAACCATGTCAGCCACATCCTGATGGGTGCGCGTCAGAATTCACTGTTGCGCTCGCTGCTCGGCAGCGTGTCGGCAAAGGTGGCGGCGGAAGCACCGTCCAGTGTGACGATTGTTCGCCCGTCGACCTAGCGCGTTTTCGAGCGAAGTGGGTACCGGTTCGCGTGAAGAAAACGCGTCACGACAAAAATCTAGAACGCATACGCGATTCCATCAGAAGCGAACGCGCTCTCGAACGCGTACGCTTTGGTGCTCATTTCGCTTGCCAACGCCCCGGGCTCCGGCGCGCCGATCCGAGACGTCAGGGGGGCGAGCTGCTGCAGCTGTCTTCCGTGGCGAGGTCCTCGGCATTGGGGTCCCCCGGCGCCGTCGCCCAGGCGAGTTCGACAAGGGTCACGATCCGCCGTCCGGCACCGTCGAGCTGGCAGACGATGAGGCCCTGTTCCTCGATATAGCTCAGCAGCCGCCGCGCGCGGCGCAGCGAGTGCGTGCCATAGGCGCGGGCGATCGCGGCGTCGCCGGGGCACGGCCAGCCTTCCTTGGCAGCGCGGGCGATCATCATGAACACCCCCTGCATGTCGTCGGGCAGGATCGAGGCGCGGACGGGGATATCCTGCCAGGCGTCGTCAGCGGCGATGTCGGTGCCGAGCCCGGCGCGGGCGTGGGTCAGCATGCGGCGGAAGTCGTTGAGATCCGGCACGGCCGAACCGAGCCCCTCGATGCGGCAGCGGACCACGAACTCCTGATAGAGGACGCCGATGGCGCGGAAGCCCGCATCGGGCTCCGCCAGGATGGCGCGCAGGATGCGGTCCAGCCGCTCGCGCCGCTCCGCCAGTTCCTCGGCGCTGAGCGGCTGCTCCACCGCCTCGGGGCGGCTTTCCAATGCCGCGGACTTCGCCGCCATGAGCTGGCCGAGGAGGTCGGGTGACGGCGGCGGCCGGCGCTGGGGGCGGGCGGCTTCGGGCGGCGGTGCTGCGAGGATGATGGCGCGGGCGTCCTCCAGCGTCGCTTCCGGCAGCGGCATCAGCCGCGGGGTGGCGTTGCGCGGATGGGTCTCCGTCGAACCGATGCGCAAGCCCAGGGGACGGCGGGACAGGGCGGGGCCGAGCGCCATGAATTGCCCGCGCTCGAGATCGCGGAACGCTTCTGCCTGGCGCCGCTCCATGCCCAGCAGGTCGGCGGCGCGCGCCATGTCGATATCCAGGAAGGTTCGGCCCATGAGGAAATTGGACGCCTCGGCCGCGACATTCTTGGCGAGCTTGGCCAGGCGCTGGGTCGCGATCACCCCCGCCAACCCGCGCTTGCGGCCGCGGCACATCAGGTTGGTCATGGCCCCGAGCGACAGCTTGCGCGCCTCGTCCGACACCTCGCCGGCAACGGCCGGCGCGAACAGCTGGGCCTCGTCCACCACCACCAGCATCGGGTACCAGTGGTCGCGGCCGATGTCGAACAGGCCGCCAAGAAAGGCGGCGGCGCGGCGCATCTGGTTCTCGGCATCGAGCCCTTCGAGATTGAGCACCGTGGAGACGCGATGGATGCGCGCGCGCTCGCCGGCGGCCTGCAGGCCCCGCTCGGTATGGTCCTCCGCATCGATCACGAGATGGCCGAACCGGTCGGCCAGCGTCACGAAGTCGCCTTCGGGGTCGATGATGGTCTGCTGCACCCAGGGGGCACTCTGTTCCAGCAGCCGGCGCAGCAGATGGGATTTGCCGGAGCCCGAATTGCCCTGCACCAGCAGGCGGGTGGCCAGCAGTTCCTCGAGGTCCAGGGTAGCCGCGGCGCCGGCCGTCGTGTGTCCCATCTCGATCGCAACGGTCATGCCTCGACTCAACGTTTTCCCAGCGGAGAGAGGGGCTTATCAACCTGATTCCGGCCCGTCGAGCGCTGGATGACCGGCCATCCCCGTTGCACACGGCTTGGTGCGTCTGCCTCCGCGTTCGGCGGAACGGCCGCGCTCGGGCGCGCCAGAAGGCACAAATGGGCACACGTTCGCCCGGTTCGGTGCCAGCGCCCTCGTTTCTGATTTAAGGCTTTGAAATTATTGAATTATGATCGCTCGTGCCGATGGCGGACGGCAGCGGCAGTCGCGGCTAGGCCGTGCCCGCGGCAGTTGTCGCGCGCCGTTACAGTGTGGCCAGCCTGGCTGAGCGCGAGCGCTCGGCGAAGGCTGTGCTGAACCTGGTATCCCAGAACCTGGCGACGTCGACATGCGTGTCGAGCACGTCGAGCTATGCGCAGGCGCGCTGGATCCGCAGCAGGAGATCGGTCAGGGCGAGGACAGACTGAGCGCAGTCATCGTCAAGGTCGAGCAGGGCGTGCATTGCTGTCGCGAGCGCGGCCCCGCCAGTTCGCTGATCCATGTCCTGCTGTTCCAACGTGGTGATGTGTTTCACGGCGTTGAGCGGGCGAGGGCGTGTCGCGACATCGTGCTTCGCCCGGGTGGGACGAAGCCCTCTTACTCTGCGAGCGGGATCTTGCGGCGCACCGCTTCCAGCCCTGTTTCGGTGACGCGATATCTCCGCGCGGCTGGCTCCTCCAGGATGATCCATCCCTTCTTGGCCATGCCGATGATCGTGGCCGGCCCGACGCCCGGAGGAAGCGGGCGGCTGTTTCGGATAGCGTCGATCGCCGCCCTTTCAGGATAGGTCGGAATATGCGCCGGACGTGTTCGCCGGATCTGCATTGGAAGAACAATCGACAAGACTTCGGCGCGCTTGCGCACGGCGGATGCGCTGCGGTTCACCTCGGGGCCGATGTCCCAGGCATTCTTGCCAGCCGTGGCGAGCTCCCTGAGCTTGTCGTCCTCATCGGCTGTCCAGCGCCGTACAGTCCTCATCCCCCTCTCCAGACACGCTCGATTACGGACCGATAGATACGCGGACAAGGCACATTTGCTATATGACTTTGGGCACTACTGGCGGGCATGACCGCGTTCGAATCAAAGAAACTTTGCGGTCAGGCGGCGGCGCGGCAGGCAGGCGGTCATCGTGTCGCTCCTCGATCCCCCGATTGCGGCCCGGACATCGCGCTGCAGCCGTTGCCTGCGCTCTCGAACGGTGTCCCCGGCGGCTCGTGCGCTGGTGCGGACAAAGATGCTCTCCGGCGTCGCGTGGAGGAAATTTGTTCGGCGTATCGGGATGCAAATTGAAATCGTCATCTTATTTTTCGGGCCGCATTGACTTGATATCCGAGCGATGACGATCTCTGGCCGATCAACGCTGGAAGTCCGCAACTCGCGTGACCGGATTCGAGGTAACATGACGTCCTCTCGCTATCGAAAGCCGAACCGGCGGGATCTGCTGGCCTTGGGCGTCGGGGCAGGCGCCGCGGCCTTCGCGACGGGCCGCAGCCGCGCGCAGACCTCGGCGCGGCCGGACGTCGTCCGCGTCGGCTATCTGACCGCCGCGCGGGCCTGGGTGGTCGGCAAGACCGACGGCAGCTTCGACAAGGCGCTGGGAGCAAAGGTCGAATGGGTGCCGTTTCCAGCTGGCGGCCCGGCGCTCGCGCTACTGGCGGCCAGGCAGATCGACTTCGCCATCTTCGGCAATACGCCGATCGTCGCCGGCCTCTCGCGTAACCTGCCGATCCAGCTGCTCGGCTCGCCGGAAATCGTTGCGACCAGCGAACGCCTCATCGTCAAGCCGGGCATCGCGACGGTGAAGGATCTGGAAGGCAAGCGGATCGCGGTGGCGCCGTCGTCGACAATGGCTTTCGCGCTCGAGGCGGTGATCCGGATCAACAAGCTCGACGGCGGCAAGATCAGGCGCCTGCCCCTGGCACAACCCGAGACCATTGCCGCCTGGAAGCGCGGCGATATCGATGCGACCTATATCAATGGTCCGTTCTGGGGCGAGCTGCTGGCGGACGGCGGGCGGCAGTTGCTCGTCTCCGAGCAGCTCCAGCCCGCCGGCGTCTTCGTCTGGAACAGCGCGGTGGTGCGAACGGAGTTCGCGGAACGTCATCCGGACACCGTCGTGGTTGCAGACGGTGCAGGCTCAGTTCGAGCGCTACAAGGCCGATCCCGACGGCGTCTCCCGGATCCTGGCGAAGGATTTTGGCGCGCCGTTCGAAGCCGTCCGCGACACCCTGGCGGGCCTGCGCTATCCCTCGTTCCAGGAACAGCTCGGCCCCGGATACTGGGGCGATGGACCGGCCGCCGCCAAGGATGCGCCGCTGATCAAAGCTCTGGCCGATGCCGCGGCGTTTCTGGCGGAGGCCGGCGAAATCAAGCGCGAGGGCATCCCGGCGTCGTTCGTTCCGGCGGTCAACTACGCGCTGCTGCGCCGCGCGTTCCCGGCTTGAGCGAACAGGCCTCCGTTCGGCGCCTCCTGATCGGCGCTGCGGCCGTTGTCTGCGTGACGCTGCTGTGGGAGTTTGCGGGGCGGGGCGGGCTGGTCGATCCGCTGCTGTTGCCGCCGCCGTCCGAGATACTGGCGACCGCGCTCGACCTGCTGCGCAACGGCTATCGCCAGACGCCGCTCTGGGCGCACCTCGCGCTCAGCCTGGCGCGCGCGCTCGGCGCTTTTGCTGCCGCGACCGTGATCGGCGTGCCGCTCGGCATCGCCATGGGCATGGCGCCCAATTTCGGCGCCGCGATCGATCCGTTCGTCCAGTTCCTGCGGCCGCTGCCCAAGCTCGCGCTCATTCCGCTGGTCATCCTGTGGTTCGGGATCGGGGAGACGTCGAAGGTGCTGCTGATCTTCGTGTCCGCCCTGCTCAGCATCGTCGTCGGTGCGGCGGCGGCGGTGGGGACTGTCCAGCGGCAGCGGATCCGCGCCGGGCAGGCGCTCGGCGCCCATGGGCTGGCGTTGTTTCGCTACGTGATCCTGCCCCATATCGTGCCGGAACTGTTCGTCACGCTGCGGCTGTCCTTTGGCATCGGCTGGACGACCCTGATTGCGGCCGAGATGATCGCGTCCGACGCGGGGATCGGCTGGATGGTGGTCAACGCCGGCGCATATTTGCGCACCGATATCGTCATGCTCGGCATCGTTCTGCTTGGCGGCACCGGCTACGCGCTGGATCTCGTGCTGGTCGGGCTGCAGCGTTGGGCCGCGCCCTGGGCGGGGCGTGCCTGATCGTGGTGTCTTCACCCTTCATCGAACTGGCAGATGTCGAGAAGCGCTTCGATGACCGTCGCACGCGCCGGACGACGCTGGCGCTCGCGGGTTTGTCGCTGACGGTCGCGGAAGGCGAGTTCGTCTGCCTGCTCGGGCCGAGCGGGTGTGGCAAGTCCACGGTCCTCGACCTGCTTGCCGGCTTCGAGCGCCCGACGCGGGGGCGCGTGACGATCGGTGGCAAGCCGGTGGGGCGGCCGGATCCCGATCGCGGCATGGTGTTTCAGGAAGCCACGCTATTCCCGTGGCTGTCGGTGCTCGACAACATCACATTCGCGCCGCGTCTGGCGGGGCGGCCCGCGACGGACTACCGGGAGCGAGCGCAGTCACTGATCGATGTCATGGGGCTGCGCGGCTTCGAGCGGCATGCGGTCTATGAGCTGTCGGGCGGCATGCGCCAGCGCGTCGCCATTGCCCGGGCCTGGATCTCGCAGCCATTGTTGCTGTTGATGGACGAGCCGTTCGGCGCCCTCGATGCGCAGACGCGCCTCGACATGCAGGAGCTGCTGCTCGCGGCGCGCGAACGCAACCGTTCGACGGTGCTGTTCGTGACCCACGACATCGAGGAGGCGCTGTTCCTCGCCGATCGTGTCGCCATCATGAGCCATCGGCCCGGCCGGATCGTGAAGGATATTGTCGTTCCCTATCCCCGGCCGCGCACCTACGAGGCCATGATCGCCACGCCCGCATTCGGCGAACTCAAACGTTCGATCGTTGCCATGCTGCGCAGGGATGCGGCAGTGGGGGCGCCGGTGGCCGGGTGATGAGTCCCTTGCGCCGGGTGAAAAACGTTCTGAGCTGACGTGGGGTGACAAAGCTTTTGTTCTGTATCGGAATGAGCGTCTCGTTCGCGGCGCGCACGTGAAACAATGATCTCCATTGCGCCGGCAAAAGAGTGTCGCCGTTGCATTGACGGGGGGGCGCCGGCCTCAGACGATGCGGGCGGAGCGCGAAAGGCGGCTGTGCATCTCGCGCGAATGAACGAGGGTCTCGACCGCGCGAGGCCGCTCTGCGAACTGGCGAATTCCTGACCATGCCTCACTTGCTTTCCCGACGTCTGTTTCTGGCCGGCACCGGCCTCGGCATTGCCGCCGGCACGTTCCCGGCGTTTGCTGCGGCCGATCTGTCCGGCGTCACCTTGAGGGTCGGCGATCAGGTCGGCCAGCAGCAGAGCAAGCTGCGTGCGGCCGGCTTGCTGGACGATGTTCCCTACAAGATCGAGTGGTCGGTCTATCCTGCGGCGGTCAATCTGCACGAGGCGCTGAAGGCCGACGCCGTCGACATCGGCGCTGCGAACGATTCTCCGACGGTGACCGCCATCGCCAACGGTTCGAAGGTCCAGATTGCAGCCGCCTGGGACAATGGTGGGCTCGGGACATCGCTGCTGGTGCCGCGCAACAGCACGGCCCGGACCGTCGCGGATCTGCGTGGCAAGACGATCTCGCCGACGACGCGCGGCAGCGTTGCGCACTACCTCGTCGTCGGCGCCCTGCGCCAGGCGGGTCTCGGCCTCGACGACGTGAAGCTGGCATTCATGAATCCCGTCGACGCGGGCGCCGCCTTCCAGAGCGGGGCGATCGACGCCTGGGCCACCTGGGGCCTTTATGTGGCGCGGGCGCGGGGCCAGCTTGGCGCTCGCATCCTGTTCGACGGGATCGGCGTCAACAGCGGCCTGTTCATTTTCTCGGCTACGCCGTCGGCGCTCGCCGATCCGCTCAAGCGCCTCGCCATGGCCGACTTCTTCAACCGCACCGAGCGTGGTTACGCATGGTCGCGGAGCGAGAAAGCCAAGCACATTGCGTGGGCCAAGGCCTTCACCCGGCAGGACGACGCGGTCGCCGAGGCGCTCTATGTCGAAGATGCCAGCTATCGGCGCATTGCGATCGATGACGCCTTCGCGGGCCGTCTGCGCAAGGCGTTTACGACCTGGACGTCGATTGGCGTGCTGCAGGGCGACATCGACTTCGGTGCGCGCATTGTTCGTGATTTTCCGATCGGTTGAACGGGGCATTGGATGACCGTTCTCGATCCCGCCACCATCGCATCCCTGCGGCGGGAAGAGCCCGCGCGGCTTTCCCGCCATCGCATTCCGCGTACCGGCGCCGCGCAACGTATCCGCATCACACCGAAGCAGCTCGCCGGCGGGATGCTGCCGCGACCGCTGCGCCGTGCGATCGGCCCTGTTGCGGTGGTGCTGCTTTGGCATGGCGCATCTGTGGCGGGCGTGCTACCGCCGGAGGTGCTCGCCGGGCCGATAGCGGTGATGGCCAGCGCGGGCAGGCTGCTGGCGAGCGGTGAGTTGCAGCAGGCGATCCTGACGTCACTCGGCCGGACCGCTGCTGGACTTGCGATCGGAGGGGGCGTCGCTGTCGTGCTGGCGATCCTCGCAGGCCTGTTCCGCCTTGGCGAGGATCTAATCGATTCCACCGTGCAGATGTTGCGCACGCTTCCGATCGTCGCGCTGATCCCGCTGCTGATCATCTGGTTCGGTATCGGCGAGCCGCCGAAGATCGCTCTGATCGCACTCGCCACCGCCTTTCCGCTCTATCTCAATGTCTATGCGGGTATCCGCAATGTCGATCAGAAGCTGATCGAGGTCGCCCAGACGCTCGGGCTCAGCCGTGCCGGCCTGGTGTGGAATGTGGTGTTGCCGGGAGCGCTTCCCAATGCGCTGGTCGGGCTGCGCCATGCGCTCGGCGTCGCTTGGCTCGCGCTGATCTTCGGCGAGCAGATCAATGCCAATGCCGGCATCGGCTATCTGATGAATACAGCACGTGAGTTGTTTCAAACCGACATCATCGTGGTCTGCCTCGTGGTCTATGCGCTGCTCGGCCTGATCGTCGATGCGGTCGTGCGTCTTCTTGAAAGGGTGCTGTTGTCATGGCGGCCGTCCTTCACCGGAGCCTGAGCGGTGATGCCGCTGCAGCGGCATCTTCGTCTGTCGTCAGTGTGCGCGGCTTGACGCGCCGCTTTGGCGATCGTGCCGTGATCGACAATCTGGACCTGGAGATCGCGTCCGGCGAGTTCGTCGCCCTGATCGGCGCCAGCGGATGCGGCAAGTCGACACTGCTGCGCGTGCTGGCCGATCTCGATGCCGATATCGAAGGCGAGGTCGTCGTGCCCATCCGGCGCGCGGTGTCGTTTCAGGAGCCGCGGCTGATCCCGTGGAAATCGGTGTGGAGGAATGTCGTGCTTGGTTTGCCGGGTTCGGCCGACCGGGCGCGGGCGGATGCCGCGCTCGACGAGGTTGGCCTTCGCCACCGGGCCGACGTGTGGCCGAGGGTGCTGTCCGGCGGGGAGGCCCAGCGCGCATCGCTCGCACGGGCGCTGGTGCGCAATCCCGACCTGCTGCTGCTCGACGAGCCGTTCGGTGCGCTCGACGCGCTGACCCGCATCAACGCCCAGGCGCTCGTCGCCGAGCTGTGGCGCCGGCACGGTTATGCAGTGCTGCTCGTGACACACGACGTCGAGGAGGCGCTGCTGCTCGCCGACCGCGTGCTGATGATGCGGGCCGGAGTCATCGCCCATCAGTTGAATGTCGATCTGCCGCGCCCACGCGATGTCGGTGCTCCAGCCTTCGTCGCCCTGCGTCACCGGCTTCTCGCCTGGCTCGGCGTCGAGGTGCGAGAGTCGGCCGGCGTGCCAGCCTGAGGCATAAGGTTCATGGTTTCATTCACTCCCGAGCCTGTTTCGCTGGAAGCCGACGTCCTGATCGTCGGCGGCGGCATGGCGGGAGCCTGGGCGGCGACGGCGGCTGCGAAGGCGGGGGCCGTCGTTATTCTCGTGGACAAGGGCTATTGCGGGACCAGCGGGGTGACCGCCGCGGCGGGGCCGGGGCACTGGTGGGTGCCGCCCGACCCCCCCGAAGCGCGGGATGCGGTCGTCCGCGGTCGCGTTGCCGCGGGCCTCGGGCTTGGCGAAGCGGAGTGGATGCACCGCATTCTCGATGAGACCTGGCGGACGCTGCCGACGTTGGCGCCGCACTATCGTTTCGGCGTCGACGACAACGGGCGCACCAACTATCGCGCGGTGCGCGGGCCAGAGTACATGCGGGCCTTGCGCCAGTTGGCGCTGGCACACGGGGTGACCATCCTCGATCATTCGCCTGTGCTCGAGCTGCTCGCCCGGGACGATGGATCGATCGGCGGTGTGCGGGGACTGCGCCGTCAGGATGGCGGCAGGGCGTATCAGATCGATGCCGGCGCTGTCGTGCTGGCGGCCGGCGGGACGAGCTTTCTGTCCCACCTGCTGGGATCCTGGACCAACACAGGTGACGGTTACCTGTTGGCGGCCGAGGCCGGGGCGGAGATGTCCGGCATGGAGTTCACTGCCGCCTATACGATCGCGCCGGCCCATTCCACCATGACGCGGAGCATGGCCTATTCCTTCGCGACCTATTACGACGCCGACGGGCGTGAACTGGACCTGCCTTTCGCGCCGGATCAGACTCTGCGTCTCGCCCGCGCGCTGCAGCGGGGACCGGTCTACTGCTCGCTGCACCGCCTGCCGGACGACGTGAAGGCGCGCCTTCATACGATTTCGCCCAATGTGCCGCTGGTGTTCGACCGCTGGCGCATCGATCCTTATCGCGATCGTTTCGAGGTGACGCTGCACAACGACGGCACCATTCGCGGCATCGGCGGGGTTCGCGTGATCGGCACGGACTGCGCAACGTCGGTGCCCGGTCTCTTCGTGGCAGGCGACAATGCGTCTCGTGAGAAGGTCGCGGGCGCCATTTCCGGGGGCGGCAACGTCAATTCGGCCTGGGCGTTGTCATCGGGCATTTTTGCGGGCGAGGCGGCGGCCCGCCTTGCGCGGCGGACACATGGCCGCAAGTCCCGCCTGCGGCCGCTCGGTGAGGCCGGTCTGCGGCCGCGTGGGCAGGAGAAGAGCGTCGATCTTGCTGATATCCGCACGGCCGTCCGTGCCGAAATGCATCCCTTTGACAAGGGGCTGTTCCGCACGGCAGCCCGGCTGAACGCTTCGCGCCACGCGCTCGACGAATTGTGGCGCGAGCTGACCGACCATGCCGCGGCCGGCAACGCGGCCCTGCGCGAAGCCGCTGCATTGGTCGCGACTGCCCGCTGGTCGGTGGCCACGGCGATCCACCGCGCCGAGAGCCGGGGAATGCATCGCCGCGAGGATCATCCGGACCAGGATCGGGATCTCGCCGTTCGTCTTCTCGCACGCGGCTTCGATCGTATCCAGGTGGCCATCGACGGCCCAGCCACGGCAGCCGGCCTTGGCCGCACAGTGGAAACCGCATCATGATCGAACTCATCGTTGCCGACCGCTGCACCAATTGCGGCGCGTGCGTCGAGGTATGCCCGACCAACGTGCTCGACCCGGCGCCAGCCGGGCCTCCGCTCCTGGCGCGTGTCGACGACTGCCAGACCTGCTTCATGTGTGAGCTCTATTGTACGGCGGACGCGATCTATGTCGCACCCGACTGCGATCGCCGTGTCACTGTCACGTCCGCGGAGGTCGTCGCTTCGGGACACCTCGGCCAGTATCGCCAGCACTCCGGCTGGGACGAGTGGGGCGATCGGTTTCCCAACAATCAATGGCTGATGGAGGTCGTGTTCCGCCGCGCCGGCGAGGCTGCATTGGCAAAGGAGACTGCACGATGACGACGACGCCCGGCAGGATCGGTCATTTCTTTGAGCGGCGGCAGATTCTGAAAGCTGGTGCCGGATTGGCCCTGCTGCCGTTTGCGGGAGCCGCTGTGGCGGGTGAGGGAAGGCGTGGTGGCACGCTGACCATCGCTAATCTGGGCGAGCCGCGGACGCTGGTGCCGTTGCTCGACACCAACACCCAGACGCGCAATATCAGCACCAAGGTCGTGGAAGGCCTGCTGACCTACGACGCACAGTTCACGCCCCGGCCGCTGCTGGCGACGGCGTGGAAGGTCAGCCCGGATGGCCTCGAGTACGCTTTCACGCTGCGGTCCGGGGTGAAATGGCATGACGGCGCCGACTTCACCGCCGCGGACGTGGCGTTCTCGCTTCGCGCCCTGCAGAAGGTCGGGCCGCGGGGGCGGATCAGCTTCGCCAACATCGAGCGGATCGAGACGCCGGACGCGCTGACCGTCGTGGTGCGGCTGTCCAGGCCGACGCCCTATTTCCTGAAGGCGCTGTCGGCGGCGGAATCGCCCATCGTCGCCCGCCACACCTATCCAACCGGCGACCTCGATAGCAGTCCGAACAACAATGCGCCCATCGGGACGGGGCCCTTCGTCTTCGAGGAGTGGAAGCGCGGCAGCCACATCAGCCTGCGGCGCAACCCGAGCTATTGGCGGCCGGATCGTCCCTATCTCGATCGGGTGGTGGTCAAGTTCATCGCCGACCCGGCGTCGGCCTCCGTGGCCCTCGAGACGGGTGAGGCTGATGTCAGCGGCAGCATCTCGCTGCCGGACCTCGCGAGGTTGACGCAGAACGGCAAGCTGCGCCTTCTGTCGCAGCGTGATGCCTATCTCAACAACGCCGAAGTTCTGGAATTCAACCTGGACAATCCCTATCTCGCCAATCGCGCCGTGCGCCATGCGATCGCGCATGCCATCGATCGCGACTTCATTCGCAAGTGGATCTACTACGGCGAGGCCGATCCCATTCGCTCCCCGATCCCGCAGGTGCTGCCCGACTATGTCGAGCCGTCGGCCTTCGACTTCCCTTTCAACATCGATCAGGCCAACCGCCTGCTCGACGAAGCGGGCATCAGGCGCGGCAGCGGCGGCATCCGCTTCGCCGTCAAGTTGACCTTCATTCCAGGCGCCGCGTTCAAGGCCACGGCCGATTACCTGCGGTCCGCACTTGCGCGCATCGCAATCCGGGTCGATGTCGTGGAGGGGGATCTCGGTCTCTTTATCAAGCGAGTCTATTACGACCACGATTTCGATCTGAACATCAATGGTCTCGGCCTGCTGTTCGATCCGACTGTGGGCGTCCAGCGCATCTACTGGTCCGACGGCATCAAGAATCCGCTGCCCTATGTCAATGCGGCGCACTACAACAATCCGCAGGTCGATGACCTGTTTCGCCAGGCCGGTATTGAAAGCGACGAAGGACGCCGGGCGAAGCAGTTCCGGGATATCCAGAAGATCGTTAGCGAGGATCTGCCGGCGCTGCCGCTGGTGGCGCTGCGGACGACGGTGGTCAGCAACGCGCGTGTGCACGACCTCTACAACAGCGTCGACCTGACCGCCGGCGACTTTTCCGATGTCTGGCTGGAGTGATCAGGCTCGGCGGTGAATCACGATCGGTGAGGCGACGGAAGCTGCGTCCTGCAGCGCGATACGCTCGAATTGCCGGGACGCCGCCGCGGGAGCCGCGAGGAAGCCGCTGATGGTTCGGAACAGGGCGTGATTTCGTCGGGCCAGGCCCCGGCGACAACGGCGGCGGCCTCTTCTATTCCGCTCAGCCTCGTCGTCGTGCCAGAGGCCGCGGACGAATATCATCCTCCGGCGGCAGGTCGGCCTGCCGCTGGATGCGCATTTTCAGGCTGGCATCGACCGACGCCAACTGGCAGCGCGAGCCGCCGGCCGATTTGGCGACATAGAGCGCGGCATCCGCCGCCGCCAGCAGATCTTCCGCTTCGCCGCCGCGTTCCGGAGCCATGGCGATGCCGATGCTGACGCCGATGTTGATCAGCGTGCCGAGGCCGATTTCATACTTCGCGCCGATGGCATCGATCAGCCTTTGCGCGAGCGCCGCCGCTTCGTCCGCAGTCAAGACCGTGGACATCGCGACGAACTCGTCACCGCCGAAGCGCGCCGGAAGATCTCCTTCCCGCAGGACGTGCCGTATGCGCTCGGCGACCGTTTCGAGCAGCCGGTCTCCAGCCGCATGTCCATGCGTGTCGTTGACCGTCTTGAAGCCGTCGAGATCAAGATACAGGACGGCAAAGGTGTCGTCGTGGCTATCGGGCTTCGCCAGGCGTTTCCTGAGGGCGCTGACCAGTTCGGCGCGATTGGCAAGACCGGTCAGCGGATCGTGGCGCGCGTGATAGTCCTTCTCACGCTCGGCACGCATTGTCGCGATCAGCATCTTGTTGAGCCTGAAGCACGCCATGGTCATGGCGGTGAGGTGCAGCGGGATCTGCAGCGCCACGATGAACATCAGCGGTTCGCCGGCGATCAGGGCGCCGATCAGTGCCGGGCCCATGCTGAACACGATCATCGTGGCAGAGAGGCGGGGGGCGCTGAAGTTGCGGAAGCAGATGCCGCCGACCATGGAGCCGGCGGAGAGGCAGGCCAGCGTCGCGACCACCCAGTCGCCCGACGCGAGGCTGGCGACGACGCCGTAGCCGACGCCGCCACTCCAGGCAACGGAGAGCACGATGTTCAGATCGGTCGGTGTCTGCCGGTGCATCAGCGCCCTGCGGCGCGCGATGAGCAATACGATGAGCCGTGCCGTGCAGATCGTGACCTCGAGGATGAGCCAGGTGATCAGCGGCACTGTCGGGGCGTGAATTGCGATCACCGTCGCGACGGCCAGCGTGTTGAGCACGCCCCCGGCGAAGACCGACAACGAACCGTACAGATTGCCGATCAGATCGATCCGGATGCCCTCCGGAACGTCATGTCCGCATTCTGCGAGCCATCGCGTGATGCGCCAGCGTGGCAGGCTGTAATTTCGCGTTTCAGGTCCCATGTGGCTTCTCCTATCGGAGCAAGCTATTTCAACAATTAATGACCGCAGGAAAGCGCGAGGTCGCCGCATGCACGGTTAACAAAAGCCTCAAGACGCAGCAGATGAGCGCCGGCCGGCGCGGTCAGCCGGTCGGGGCGGGGCTGGAGGCGCGTGGTGGTGGTGTCGGACAGCGTTTGGCGATGGCAGTCCTGAAATTGACTGCATTGCGTTAGCCGAATGTTTCCCATGTCGGCTCGGTGCGAGGACTTTCTTTCAGAAAGATCGCCGGCTCGCTGCACGCGCGGATGAATGGGGCCGGGAGAGGGCTGCGGCAAGCAGGGCGCCAGCCGCAGCCGATGGCGATCAGTGGCCGCCGCCCGTCGAGGTGATGTTGGGCTTGCCGGTCAGCACGACGGCGACCGCGGCCAGCAGCAGGACGAAAGCGATGACCGCGAAGGTATCGCTGAAGCCAAGCACCAGGGCCTGGCGTTTCACGGCATTCCCCAGGGCAATGATCGCCTGGTGGTGCGCCGCATCCAGGTCGGTGACGCCATGCGCACGGAAGTAGTCGGTCAGTTGCCCGATCCGGGTGCGCACCTCCTCGCGATTGAGGTTGACCGACTGGCCGATGATATTGGAGTGGAACTGCTCCCGCTTGGTGACGATGGTGGCGAGCACGGCGGTGCCGATGGCGCCGCCGAGGTTCCGCATCATGTTGGAGATGCCGGAGGCGGCGGCGGCGTCCTGCGGCGCGACGCTGCCGAGCGTCAGGGCGCTGAGCGGCGCGAGCAGCAATGCCTGCCCGACCGCCCGGATGATGTTGGGCAGCCACAGCTGGTCGCCGGCATAGTCGATGGACATCGCGGTGTTGGCGAACGCGCTGTAGGCGAACAGCAGCGTTCCGACGAGGGCGATATGACGGGCATCGAACCGCTGCATCAGCTTCGGCACGAACGGGATCAGGATCAGCTGCGGCAAGCCGGTCCACGCGAGGACCGTGCCGATCTGCTCGGCATTGTAGTGCTGGACCTGGCCGAGGTAGGCGGGCAGGAGATAAACCGAGCCGAACAGCGCGAAGCCGACGAACACCGCTGCGAGGGTGCCCATCCCGAAGCTGCGCCGGGTCAGCAGGCGCAGCTTCAGCAGCGGCTTGTCGATGCGCAGCTCGACCGCGACGAACAGCGTCAGGCTGACCACGGCGATCACCGCAAGCTTGACGATGAATGGAGAGCCGAACCAGTCGTCCTTGTTGCCCTCCTCGAGCACGGCCTGGAGCGCGGACAGGCCGATTGCCATGGTCAGGATACCCAGCCAGTCGCCCTCGCGCAGCAGGCCGAGGCGCATCGGTTCGCGCTCGAGCGTGGCATAGAGGGTCGCGACCATGATCGCGGTGGGGATGACGTTGACGAAGAAGATGGTCTGCCAGCCATAATTTTCGGTGAGGTAGCCGCCGATCGTCGGGCCGATCGCCGGTGCGAACGTCACGGCAAGGGAGAACATCGCGAGCCCGATCGGTTGCTGCGGCTTGGGCAGCCTGGTGAAGACCAGCGTGAAGGCCATCGGGATCAGGACGCCGCCGAAGAAGCCCTGCAGGCCGCGCAGTGCGATCATGGAGGGAAGGTCGGTCGCGAACGCGCAGGCCACCGAGAACACCGCGAACAGGGTGGCGTGGGCGAGAATGATGTTGCGGAACGAGAACACCCGGCTCAGATAGTCGGTGAGCGGGATGACGACGATCTCGCCGATCAGGTAGGACGTCGAGATCCACGAGCCGTTGTCGACGCCGGTGCCGATGCCGCCCTCGATGTCGAGAAGCGAGGCATTGGTGATCTGGATGTTGAGGATCGCCATGAATGCGCCGATCATCGCGGCCATCACGGAAATCCACACGGCGGCGGGCGCGCGACTGGCGGGCGAGGCGGTGGCATGAGCCCCGGACGGCGACGCGACGCTGGAAACAGTCACGTCCGACATGACATCACCTCTTCGAATCGAGCGATGCGTCGCTGGAGCGGATGGTGTCCGCGAGCGCAATTCTGGCCTGGGGCAGGGTATCGATGGTCGGGATCACCGACATGCCCGGCCGCAGTGCGATCGATGCGCCGCGATCGAGCGTGATCTTCACGGGGATGCGCTGCACCACCTTGGTGAAATTGCCGGTGGCGTTGTCGGGCGGCAGCAGCGCGAACTCCTGGCCGCTCGCGGGCGCGAGGCTGTCGACGTGGCCATGCACGCGCTGCCCCGGGAACATGTCGATGGCGATGTCGACACGCTGGCCGGCGTGCACGTTGGTCAGCTGCGTCTCCTTGAAGTTGGCGACGACATAGGCCGAAGCCGTTGGCACCAGCGACATCAACTGCGTGCCGGCCTGCACGAACTGGCCGGGGCGAAGGGTCCGGTTTCCGACCACGCCATCGATCGGCGCAACGATCACAGTATAGCCGAGGTTGAGTTCGGCTTGGCGTTCGATCGCGGCCGCGCGCGTCGCGCTCGCTTCGGCTTGGGCGATTTCCGCTTTCGACAGCTCGAGCTGGCGTTGCGCCGAAGCCAGGTTGGCGGTGTCCCGGGCGATGACGGCGGAGGCGCCGGCGGCACGCGACTGCGCCTGCTGAGCGTTCTGGACGCTGCCGAAGCCGGTTTTGGCGAGATCGCTGTAGCGCTTGTTCTCCTGACTGGCGAAGACCTCGCTCGCCATGTCGACATCGAGCGTCGCTTTCGCCGCGGCGATGACCGCCTGCTGGACGTCGAGCTGGGCACGTTTACTCGTCACGGCCGCCGCCGCGGCAACCACGTCGGCCCTGGCCTGATCGAGGGCCACCTTGAAGTCGCGATCGTCGATGCGTGCAAGCACCTGGCCGGCGGTAATGGGCTGGTTGTCACCGACCAGCACCTCGCTGATGTATCCGGAGACCTTCGGGGCGACCGTGGTGTTGTCGGCCTTCACATAGGCGTCGTCGGTCGAAACCAGAAAGCGGCCGGTCGTCCAGTAGTCCAAACCGTACCAGGCGCCGCCGGCCAACAGCGTCGCGGCCGCGGTTGCCATCAACAGGGGGCGCAACCGCGCCCGGCGCCCGGTCGGGGCGGCGGCCACCGGTCCTGGCTGCGGCGCCGCGGTGCGGTCGAGTGTGGGGCGCAATTCCCTGACATTGCCGGCGACCGGCGTTTCGGCTTGAAGGGCTTCCAGTGGTTGGGTCATGGCGGCCTCCGTATGAGCGAACTCTTTGGCGTTTCTGCCGTTTTCGCCGCCGCCTGATGACGGCGGGCTATTTAGGAAACTCGATATTTTCCAAAATAAGCCTGTTCCTGCCGCAGTCAATGGAATGATAGTCATCATTTAAACGCATGGCTCGCCGGACGCGCGAAGCGGGAGGTGCCGCGAGCCGTGGTGCCGCCTTGCCGCGGGCCTGTTGCTGGGGGCCTAGTCGCCCCGATCGCCCGCCGCCAGCTTCCCAAACAGCCGTTTCATAGCGTTGACCTTGGTGAGGTAGGCCGTGACGAGATGATCGCCGCAGCGCTCGCCGGTTGCCGGCTGGAAGCCGCGACGCATGAAAGCTCGGGCCGGCCCGGCGCCGCACAGATGGATGAGGGCGGCGAGATCCTGTTTCTGCTGCGGACTTGCCGATCTGTTGGGCGTGGAGGTGAGAACGCCGCTGACGTTGCGGTCCAGGTACACCGCCGCGAGCTCGGTGGCATGACCTGGCAGCGTGCGGATATAGAGGCGGTTGAACCAGCAGTCGGCGGCTACGACGGTGTGCCGGCGGATGCAGTAGTGGCTCGCCTCGGCGAAAGCCGGGTCGGTCATCTGATACAGGCCGACGGCGCTCGAGGCGGGCTTGTATATGGCGAAAGGATTCCAGGTCAGGCGCCAGCGCCAATAAGTGTGCGCCACCGGGCTGCCGGTGCTCTCGGTTTGCGCCAGTGCAGCCAGCAGTTCGGGAGTGATGGTATCGGTGGAATAGGCGCGAAAGTGCGCTCCATACAGCCGCCAGGTTTCAGCCGGCTCCTTGTCGAGTGCGGTGCCGACGAAGACAAGCAACTCGCTCGGCTTGCGGGCCACCTGGTACAGGAGGTTGGCCAGCGGGACGAATGCGAGGATGGCCGCCGCGATGACGGCGATCCGCACCGCTGTCGGCGCCGTGGCTCGTGTTTGCCGGATCCAGCGCAGGCCTGGCCAGCCGCGGACGGAACGAAGGCCCGTGAACCTGTGCCGCCGGATGCGCCTTTTGCGGGGGATGGGCTTTGCGGCGGGGACCGGGGACACGAGATGGTAAGCCTGCTGAAGGGGGGCATGCGGCCGGACGCTGCTGCGGCTCGGATGGGCCGGGAGCACGTCCCCTGGACGGCGGTTCCCTTCCGCGACCGTGGGACTGTGAACGCGGACGATCCTAGGGTCTAAAGATTGCCAGTATCCTGACGGGCTCCGAAATGAACGGAATAGAAGTCAGGGCCGGTTTCTAGCGAGGGCGAGGGGGCCTGAATTCACCGGGGCTCTTGCCGGTCCATCTGCGGAACGCGTGCCTGAAATTGGTGACGTCCGAAAATCCCAGCGAAAATGCAATGTCCTCGTTGGTCATCGCCGTTTCGCGCAGGTACTTCATGGCGACCTGGGATCTCATGTCGTCGAGCAACTCGCGAAACGACGTGTCCTGCCGTTGCAGTTGCCGGCGCAGGGTCCGCGTCGTGGTGCCGAGCGTCTCGGCGATCGCCTCGAGGGTGGGGGGATGGGCGATGTTCTGCAGCAGCAGCGTTCTGACCTTTCCGGCGACGCCGATCCGGAGCGACAGGTCGCTGATCAGGTCGTTGCAGAGGGCCTCGACGGCGGCATAGGTCGTGCGGTTGCCGAACTGCGGCCTGGCGTCCAGCCAGCTGCGGTCGAACGACATGCCATTTGCAGGGCCGCCAAAACGGACAGGGCAGCCGACGAGGTCTTCGGTGATCGAGAAGTCGTCGGGTTTTCGGTAGGCGAGCCTGATCTCCGATGGCGTGAACGACGAGCCCATGACATCGCGGTGAAGCGAGATGAAGATGCCGATCTGCAGCTCGACAAGAAAGCGGTACAGCCGCGCATCGGTGGCCTCGTGCACGATCGGATCGAAAGTCCAGCCGGCATCGCTGTCCGTTTCCGAGAACGTTATTCTGCCGAGCGGCGCGGCGAGGGCGTGATAGCCGGACGCAAATTGCATCGTCCGGCGGAAGTCGGTGCTGCAGAGGATGGCATAGCCGTACATGCCATAGGTCGAGACATGAATGCTCGATCCGATGACATACGGCAGATGTGGATCCTTCGAGAGGCGGAGGGCGGTCCGGCAGGCTTGCAGCAGCTGGGTGATGGAGACGAGGGTGCCTGGGGCGTGCAGCGCTTCGATGGAGACGCCGATGTCCCGCAACGCCTCGCGATGTAAAATTCCCTGACCGGCCAGCACATCGACGATCGCCGACAGCTTTGTCGCGTCATAGAGCCTATCGGTGGGACCGGGGCTGTTCATCGTGCTATCGGAGCAGCCGAGCCGTCGTCCGACAGCGGTGCCGAACATTGTCTGGAGCGCGGGCCGCAAGGGGCTGTGGCCAGTCATGTCCGCAGTGGAATGCCATCTCGTCGCCTCACGATGCGCAATGGTCGGCGCAGGAGGGGAACTCAATTCGAAAGCCTTGTAAAGCGGCAAGCACGCGGGCGTCGGCTTGCCCGTCGCGGGCATACGCGCGTGCGGAGATTTTTTGTCACAGCAAGGAAGCTCCCGGTGCTGCGATGCGGTAGGCAGAAACGGACCAACAGATGCGAGCGGCTGCGGATTTCGCTTGAACTCTTGAGCCGACGTTGATGATAATTGCGTTCCCACTTTCGATGGTTTGAGCGAACGAGTCTTCTTCCGGGTAAGGCGTCCAAAGCGTCGGGAGATCTCAATGACCAGTGCGTCAACCACTCCGAGGGATCCGAGCCCATATATGCCGCCAGCCGTCAATGGTGATTTCTACGGAATCGCCAATGTCCTGACAGCAGACGAGCGCGCGATCCTGATACGCGTCCGCAACTTCGCCGAACGGGTTGTTGCGCCGATCATCGAGGAATACTGGGCTCGCGACAAATTTCCGTTTGAGATCGTTCCTCACCTTGCCGAGCTTGGAATCGGCGGCGTGGGATATCAGGGCTACGGTTGTGCGGGCGGCAGCATGCTGCTGAACGGCTTCATCTGCATGGAGCTGGCGCGCATCGATTCATCGATCGCGACATTCTATGGCGTTCACACCGGGCTTTCGGCGGGCTCGATCTATCTGTGCGGCGACGAGGCGCAGAAGCAGCGCTGGCTGCCTGCCATGATGCGGTTCGAGGCGATCGGGTCGTTCGGACTGACCGAGCCTGATGTAGGCTCGGCGACGTCCGGCGGCATGATGACGACCTGCCGGCGCGACGGGGACAGCTGGATCCTCAACGGCCAGAAGAAATGGATCGGGAATTCGACCTTTGCCGACCTCAACGTCATCTGGGCGCGGGACGAGGCGTCGGGCCAGGTCAAGGGCTTCGTTGTCGAGAAGGGAAATCCCGGCTTCTCGGTCAAGAAGATCGAGAACAAGATGGCGTTGCGGGTGGTGCAGAACGGCCTGATCACGTTGTCGGATTGTCGCGTCCCCGAGCGTGATCGCTTGCAGCTCGCCAATACGTTCAAGGATACCGCCAAGGTGCTGAAGATGACGCGCACCGGCGTCGCCTGGTTCGCTGTCGGCTGTCAGATGGGGGCCTATGAGCATGCCCTGCGCTATGCCCAGCGGCGCCGCCAATTCGGCCGTCCGATCGGCGGATTTCAGCTGGTGCAGGACCTGCTGGTGCGGATGCTGGGCAATGTCACCGCAACCCAGAGCATGATGCTGCGCCTCGCGCAGCTGCAGGACCAGGGCTTGATGAACGATGAGCACGCCTCTCTGGCCAAGGCGTACTGCACGGTCAAGTGCCGCGAAACGGTTGGATACGCCAGGGAATTGTTAGGCGGAAACGGCATCCTGCTCGACGAGCATATCGGCCGCTTCGTCGCCGACGCCGAGGCGATCTACTCCTACGAGGGGACGCGGGAAATGAATACGTTGATCGTCGGCAAGGCGATCACGGGACTGAGCGCATTTGTGTAGGGCTTCGCAGCGACAATGCTGCGGATGTCCGGATTGAACCCACTTTGTGTCCGCTTTGTACCTTCACAAAGGGAGCGACGGGCGCGAGGCTCGAAACAGGAAATGACTCGATGCATTGACCTTCGACGCTTTGACCTGCGTCGGCGATAGAACAGCGCGCGAGGCGCGATGATGGGGGAGGACGCCATGGCTGCAAGACACGCCGAGGTTGCCAAGTCCGCTTACCAATACCCGCTCCTGCTCAAGCAGATCTGGCACACGCCGCTGCTGCAGGTCCCTGACCAGGAAATCGTCTACCGCGACCAGCGGCGCTATACCTATCGTGACCTCAGGGATCGCATCGGACGGCTCGCGTCGGCCCTCGCCAGGCTTGGTGTGCAGGCGGGCGATGTCGTCGGCGTTCTGGATTGGGACAGTCACCGCTTTCTGGAGGCCTTCTTCGCCGTTCCGATGATGGGCGCCGTCCTGCAGACGGTGAATGTGAGGCTTTCTCCCGAGCAGATCACCTACACCATCAATCACGCCGGTGCGACGGTGCTGCTCGTGAACGACGAGTTCGTGCCGCTGCTCGAAGGCATCAAGGCGCAGCTGCCGAAGGTGCGGACCATGGTGGTGATGTCGGATCGGCCCGCACCCGCGACCGGCTCCCTGGCATTTGCCGGCGAGTACGAGGATGTGGTGCGGGCGGCTGCCCCCGACTACGCCTTCCCGGATTTCGACGAGAACAGTCTGGCCACGACCTTCTATACCACCGGCACGACCGGCAATCCGAAGGGGGTCTACTTCAGCCACCGCCAACTGGTGCTTCACTGCCTGGCGGAGCTTGCTTTTTTCGGGATCGCCGGCAAGCAGGGCCGCTTCAGCCGCGACGACGTGTATATGCCGATCACGCCGATGTTCCACGTCCACGCGTGGGGCTTCCCGTGGACGGCGACATTGGCCGGCGTCAAGCAGGTCTATCCCGGGCGGTATGAGCCGAAGTTGCTGGTCAAGCTGATCAAGAGCGAGGGGGTCACCTTCACCCATGGCGTGCCGACGATCCTTCAGATGCTGCTGGCGGCGGCCGAGGCGGCGAAGGTCGATCTCGCCGGGCTGAAGATGGTGATCGGCGGCTCGGCCTTGCCCAAGGCGCTGGCCAAACAGGCGCTGGCCGCGGGCATCGATATCTATGCCGGCTACGGGATGTCGGAAACAGGACCCTTGTTGTGCGCCGGCCAGGTCAGGTCCAAGGACCTGAGCGGCGATCACGAGCATGAGAGTGAGATCCGGACCAAGGCGGGGCTGGCGTGTCCGCTGGTCGACCTGCGCATTGTCGATGCCAACATGCGGGACGTCCCCCATGACGGCAAGACCTCGGGTGAGATCGTCGTGCGCGCGCCGTGGTTGACCCAAGGGTATCTCAACAATCCCGATGCGTCGGAGCATTTGTGGGCAGGCGGCTATCTGCACACCAGCGATATCGGGGTCATGACGCCGGGCGGCTACATCCAGATCACTGACCGGATCAAGGACGTCATCAAGACCGGTGGTGAGTGGGTGTCGTCGCTGCAGATCGAGGATCTGATCTCGCAGCACGAGGCCATCGCCGAGGCCGCTGTCATCGGCGTCAAGGACGACCGATGGGGCGAGCGGCCTTTGGCCGTGGTGGTGAAGGAGGTCGGCGTCGCAGCGTCCGTGACCGACGCCGACATCAAGACGCATCTCAAGACGTTCGCGGATCGTGGCGTCATCTCGCGATATGGAATTCCGGAGAAGATCCTGTTTGTCGAGGGCTTGCCCAAAACCAGCGTCGGCAAGATCGACAAGAAGGTGCTGCGGGAGATGTATGGCGACATGTAGCCGCCGGCATGGATCGACGCGGCGCTGATGACAGCGGGAGGAGCACATGACGGAGCTGACCCTTGCCGGCCTTGGTGAGCATATCGGACAGGAGCTCGGCGTGTCCGATTGGGTGACGATCGATCAGGCCCGGATCGACAGTTTTGCGGCATGCACCGGTGACAACCAGTGGATCCATGTCGATGTGGAGCGGGCCAAGCGCGAGAGCCCGTTCCGCGGGCCGATTGCCCATGGCTACCTCACGCTTGCGATGGTCGCGCCGCTCGCCATGCAGATCGGAATCATTCCCAGGGATGCCGCTGCCGGCTTGAACTACGGCATCGACAAGGTCCGGTTCCTGACGCCGGTGCCGGCCGGCGCGCGGGTGCGGCTGCGCACTGTGCTGGTCGCCGTGGAGCCGAAGGACGGAGGGCAGGTGATCATGAAAACGCAGAACATTCTCGAGGTCGAGGGCGCCGAGAAGCCCGCCCTCGTCGCCGACACGCTCGCCCTCCTGATCCCGGGGAGATGACCATGAGCACCGCCGATCGTTCCCGTGGGGATACCGGGGAAGCCATCTTCGAGCAAGCGTCGCGACACACCCTCGCGCTCAATCCGCTGGTGAGCCTGCGCAGCGAGGATCTGCTGCAAAGCGCAGGGATCCTGCTCAAGGCGATGGTCAATGAGCCGAAGGTCGCTTCGGAACAATGGATGTCGTTCCTCGGCGAGCTCGGCGAGGTGATGGGCGGCAGGTCGGAGCGCCAGCCGGAAGCCGGCGACAAGCGTTTCGCGGATCCGACCTGGGCCAACAGCGGCGTCCACAGCCGGCTGCTCAAGGCCTACCTGGCCTGGGGCCATGCGCTCGACACGTTCGTCGACCGGACCAGCCTCGGCGATGTCGACAAACAACGCGCCCATCTCATCACGACGATCTGGATCGATGCGCTTGCGCCGACCAACAGCCTGCTGGCCAATCCGACGGCCGTGCGCAAGCTGCTCGATACCGGCGGGCAGAGTGTGTGGCAGGGATTCCAGCACTTTCTCGAAGACGTCACCAAGCACGGCGGTTTGCCGTCGCAAGTCGATCGCTCCGCATTCAAGGTCGGCGTCGACCTCGCAGCGACGCCGGGCGCGGTGGTCTTCCGGAACGAGATTCTCGAGCTCGTCCAGTATACGCCGACCACCGCGAAGGTCTGGCGGCGGCCGCTGGTAATCACGCCGCCGCAGATCAACAAGTACTACGCGGTCGATCTTTCCCCGGACAAGAGCATGGTTCGCTTTCTGCTCGACAGCGGCATCCAGACATTCTGCATCAGCTGGCGCAATCCCGACGTGAGCCATCGCGACTGGGGGCTGGATAGCTACGTGGCGGCGATCGACGAGGCCGTCGACGCGGTGCGCGACATCACCGGCTGCGACGATATTTCCATGATGGGGTCGTGCTCCGGCGGAATCACGTCATCGTCCTATTTCGCGACCCTCGGCGCGGCACAGCACAAGATCAGGAACATGATCCTGGCGGTGTGCATTCTTGACTTCGGCACGTTCGGCGAAAGCTCGTTCGGATCGCTGATCACGCCTGAGACCATGGCGGCGGCCAAGGCATCCTCGAACCTGCGAGGCGTTCTCGATGGCGACGATCTTGCCCGCATGTTCGCCTGGATGCGTCCGAACGACCTGATCTGGAATTACTGGGTCAACAACTACCTGCTCGGCAATCCGCCGCCGGCCTTCGACATTCTCTTCTGGAATGCGGACACCACACGGCTGCCGGCGCGCCTCCACGGCGACTATATCGATCTGTATTCCAGCAATCCGTTCGTGAAGCCCGGGACGCTGAAACTGAACGATACCGCCGTCGATCTGCGTGCGGTCAAGGCCGACAGCTACGTCATTGCCGGCGTGACCGATCACATCACGCCGTGGAAGTCGGTCTACCAGACCGCGCTGCTGATGGGACACGACACGACATTCGTGCTCGCCAACAGCGGCCATTTGCAGAGCCTGATCAATCCGCCCACCAACAAGAAGGCGTCCTACATGATCGGAGCGGTCGATCCTGCGGGGCCGGACGCGTTTCTGAACCGCGCGGAAAAGCGCCAGGGCAGCTGGTGGCTCGACTGGCGCGAGTGGCTGCACCAGCGCTCGGACGGCGAGGTCGACGCGCCCCCCGTCCTTGGGAGCACGCGCCACCCGAGACTGATGGATGCACCGGGGAGTTATGTCTTTGAGCAGTGAGGGGGCGGCGCTCAGGTCGGGCGGCAGCGCCTCGGGCAGCAGCATGTCGCAGATCGATGTCCGGATGATCACCGTGGAGGGACAGCGTCTCAACGTGGCGATCAGGCAGACGGCAAGTGCTCGGCCGCCATTGCTGCTGTTCAACGGGATCGGCGCGAACTGGGAGCTGGCGCGGTCGTTTCTCGAGGCCCTGACGGACACCACCGCGATCATCTTCGATGTCCCGGGTGTCGGTCGCTCGCCGCTGCCGACGTGGCCCTACCGGCCGGCGGCGATCGCCCGTCTCGGGCGCGGCGTGCTCGAGCAACTGGGACACCACGAGGCGGATGCCGCGGGTGTGTCATGGGGCGGGGGCATGGCGCAGCAGTTCGCGCACCAGTACCCGCAGGTGTGCCGGCGGCTGGTGCTGGCGGCGACCTCTCCGGGGGCGATCATGGTTCCCGGAAGTCCGCGGGTTCTGATGCACATGGTCACGCCGCGCCGTTATATCGACAAGGGCTACATGAGCAGGGTCGCCGCTGAAATCTATGGCGGCGCGTTCCGTGACGATCCGCTGCTGATCCAGCGCTATTCCGGCGCGATGGCGGGGACGGGGCGCCTCGGCTATCTCTACCAGCTCATGGCGATGGCCGGCTGGAGCAGTCTGCCATGGCTGCATGCGCTGCGGCAGCCGACGCTGGTCCTGATGGGGCGGGATGATCCGCTCGTGCCGCTGGTCAACGGCCGCATTCTGGCGCGCCTCATTCCGCATGCGCAGTTGCAGATCATCGAGGATGGCCACCTGTTTCTTGTGACCCGCGCCGCGGAGGCCGCGGATCGGATCGAGACCTTCTTGAGGCGTGAGTAACGAGGTCGACCGACGACCTCATTTTCGTGGAGGAGACTGCATGACCCAGGACACCGATACCTATATCAACATGTTTCGCAAGTTCGGCACCGATCTCGGCCTGCCGAAACTCGATCTCGACAAGATCATCGAGGGCCATCGCAAGAACCTGGACGCGTTGACCCAGAGTGCCAAGGTTGCGGCCGAAGGCGCGCGGACCGTCGCGGACAAGCAGCGCGAAGTGTTCGAGGCGGGCCTGCGCGAAGCATCGACGCTGGCGCAGGAGTTCAAGGCGCTGGGCAATCCGCAGGACTATCTCGGCAAGCAGGCCGAGTTCGCCAGGAAGGTGTTCGATATCGCCGTCCAGGGCGCGAAGGAAACGGCGGAGACCAGCCGGCAATCGACCTCGGATGCACTGAAGATCATTCAGGATCGCATGAAGGAAAACTGGGAAGAGTTTCGCACGAGCTTCACGCGGAAAGCTTAAACTGGTCCGACTCGCGAGCGATGCGGGGGCGCTTCCGCCGCCGCATCGCCACGAGGGACGCGCCGCTCGCGGCGTCGGGCATTTGTCTAGAATTCGGACGCGTGCAGCAACGTTACCGCGGCGGCGTCTTGCAAGGGATCAGAAATGGCGGGCGGTCAAGTTATTCCGAAGGTCATCGGCGTTGTTGCACTCGTGGCGATCGGAGGCGTGCTGTGGTTCGCGACGCGGCCGCCGCCCCTGACCGTTCAGGGCGAGGTGACCGCCGACCGGGTCGATATCAGCCCGCGCGTTGCCGGACGGGTGATGGAGCTGAAGGCGGATGTGGGGGATACGGTCGAACGCGGCGCGGTGCTGGCTGTTCTCGACAGTCCGCAACTGGTCGCGGCGCAGCTCGCGGCCGGAGCGGCGCTTGCGGTCGCGAAGGCTGATCTTGACCGCGTCAACAGCACCCGCCCGGAGACCATTGCGGCGCGCAAGGCAGAGGTCGATGCCGCCGATGCCGATGTCACGCTGGCCAAGGAGACCTATGACCGCCAGGCCGAGCTGTCGCGCAGCGGAAACACGCCGCAGGCGCGGGTCGATGAGGCGACGCGCAATCTCAATGCCGCGATCCGCAAGCGCGAGGCCGCGGAAGCGACGCTTCAACTGGCGACGACCGGTGCCAGCAAAGAGGAGCGGGCCCTGGCGGCGGCGCAGGTCAAGCAGGCGGAAGCTTCCGTGCAGCAGCGCAACGTCGATGTCGGCGAGTTCGTCATCCGGGCGCCGATCGCGGGACAGGTGACCAGCCGGATCGCGTCGCTGGGGGAGAACTTCAGTCCGGGCGCCCCGCTGTTCGCGCTGATCGACATGAACAACATCTGGTTCACCTTCAACATCCGCGAGGATCTGCTGGGCGGACTGAAGATCGGCGACACGTTCGATGTCATGGTGCCGGCCCTCGCATCGAAGGTCGTGCCGGTGCATGTCACCATGATCAATGTGCAGGGCCAATACGCCACGTGGCGAGCGACGCGCGCCACCGGAGATTTCGATCTGCGAACCTTCGAGGTGCGCGCACGGCCGGCGGGGCCGATCGAAGGTTTGCGGCCCGGGATGAGCGCGATTGTCGCCTGGGCGAGCCGGGGACGCTGACATGCGCGCGCGCAGCGATATCCGGCCGGGGTTCTGGCTGGTGTTCTGGCGTGAGATCGGCTGGTTGCGCCGGCGACCGTTCCTGCTGATGCTTACCACGGTCGCGCCTCTGAGCGTGCTCGCGCTGTTGATCGTGGTCTTCAGCGCCGGCTTGGCGACACGATTGCCGATCGCGGTGCTCGATCTCGACGGATCCGAGCTGTCGCGGACGGTGGTTCGCATGGTCGACGCCACGCCCGACACGGCGGTCGCGGTGCGGGTCGGCGACCTTGCGGAAGGGCGCGGCCTGATCCTGTCCGGAAAGGTGAGGGGCCTCCTCATGATCCCGCGCAATCTCGAGCGGGATGTCTTCGCCGGGCGCCGGCCGGAGGTGGTCTTCTTCTACAACACCCAGACCATGACGACGGGCAATCTCGTCGCGCGCGGGGTCAACGCCGCCATCCCGTCGGCCGCCGCCGGCATCCGGATTGCGCTGCGCACGGCGCAGGGGCAGCCGGTCGATATCGCCGAGGCGGACCTGCAGCCGATTCCGGTCCAGACCAACCCGTTGTTCAATCCGACACTGAACTACGTCTTTTTCCTTCTGACCGCGTTGATCCCGAGCGTTCTGCAGGTCGTGATCGTCACCACCTCGGCCTATTCGGTCGGGCTCGACGCCGAGGTGGCCGGCCGTTTCCGTGTGCTCCGCCGGCTGGGCGGCGGGCTCTGGCCGGCCATGGCAGGCAAGGTCCTGCCGTACACGCTGCTCTTCCTGATCGTGCTGTGGCTGCCGGGGGCGGTGCTGTTCGGCGTATTGGGGCTGCCGCTGCGCGGCGATCCCGGGCTTCTCGTGCTGGCCGACGTGCTGTTCATCCTGGCCTGCCAGATGATCGGCGTCCTGCTCGCGCTGGTCCTGCGCCCGATGGTGAGTGCGGTCAGTATCGGCACCTTGCTGACCGCGCCGGCGTTCGGCTTCATGGGGATCGGTTTTCCGCGCCTCGGCATGAATGCGCTTGCGCAAGGCTATGGCGCCCTGCTGCCGTGCACTTGGTATCTGATCGCGCGGGTCGACCAGACCGTCCGCGGCACGCCGCTCGCCCTGTCATCGAAGCCGGTGCTGGTTCTCCTCGCGTTCGTGCTCGCCCTGTCACTGCTTGTCGCGCTGCGGCTCGAAGCCATGCGGGCGTCCCGTGCCGTCGCTCCCGCGATGCCGGTTGCGCCCGGGGAGGTGATCTCGTGAGGGCCATCCTTCAGGCATGCCGACGTGAGCTGCACCGCATCTTCGCGTTCCGGCCGGTGTTCTCGGTGCTGATTCTCGGCGCCGCGGTCTACGCCGTCCTTTATCCGCAGCCCTATCTCAACGAGGCAGTACGCGACGTTCCGATCGCGGTGGTCGATCTCGATGGAACGCAGACCAGCCGCGATTTCGCCCGTCGCGTGGACGCCACATCGGATGTCGCCGTCGCGCAGGTGCTGCCCGATCACGCGAGCGCCGAGCGCGAGGTGTTCGCCCGCCGCATCGACGGCATTCTGCTGATCCCCAAGCATTTCGAGCGCGATCTGCTGCACGGGCGCCCATCGCCCGTCGCGCTCTATGCGGACGCCAGCTACTTCCTCATCTATCAGCGGATCGCCGGGGCGGTCACCGCGGTAGCCCGCACCATAGGCGCCGAAGTCGAGGCATCGCGGCTGGTGGGCCTCGGTGTCGATCCCGTCGTCGCCGTCGCCGCGACCGATCCGATGCCATTGACGGCGGTCCCGCTGTTCAATCCCGAGGGAGGGTATGCGACCTACGTTCTGCCGGCCGCGTTCGTGCTCATTCTGCAGCAGACATTGCTGATCGCCGTCGGGCTGCTCGGCACGCTTCCTGGTGCGGATCACGGCACCGACCCTGGCGAACGACGCTCGCTCGTCGCCATCACCCTCGGCAAGCTGCTCGCTTATCTCGGGGTGGAGGCGGTCATCCTGCCCGCCTATCTGATCGCGCTGCCCTATCTCTATGGGCTGCCTCGGCTCGGCGGGCTGCTGCCGGTGCTGTTTTTCGCCATCCCGTTCGTGCTTGCGGTCGCGGGGCTCGGCATGGTCGTCGCGGCCGTCATCCGCTCGGCGCTGGGGGTGCAGCTGGCGTTGGCCGCGCTCGGGCTGCCGCTCTTCATGATGGCGGGCTTCTCCTGGCCCGCGGAAGCGTTTCCGCCACTCGTCAGGTTGCTGTCGTTTCTTGTGCCGAGCACGGCGGCGATCGATGGCTTCGTCAAATTGTCCCAGCTCGGCGCGCCATTGGCCGCGGTGCGGCCGCAACTGATGGTGTTGTGGGGGTTGGCGATCTTCTACAATCTCATCGCCATTGCGCTGGTGTCGTGGAGGGCTGTGCGCACGCCAGCGCATGCCTGAGCTCGCACTGAATATCAGGAGGTGCGTTACAAACGCGCCCGTGCGGCGGCATCCGGTGTCACAATCCCAACAGGGCCCGGACGTGCGGCGCGCGTTTGGACGCGCGCAGCCACACCGCGCCGGTTCGCCGCAGCAGCTTTGAATCCTTGAGGCGGTATTTGCGCAGCTTCAATCCGGCTGGCCAGGGCGGTGCCCAGTCCGGCACCAGCGAAACGCCGATTCCCCGGTCGACCAGGACGGCGATGGCGTCGAACGAGTCGAGCTCGAGCCGCTCGTGCACGCGAATGCCGGTCTGCCGCAGATAGGCATCGACGAAGCGTCCACCCCATTGCGACTGATTGTAGCGGATGAACGGATAGCTCCGCAGCACCGCGTGCGGATCCGCTCCTTTCGTGCCGCCCGGTGCGATGACGATGAGCGGCTCCTCGCGTAGCACCTGCCATTCGAACATCTTGGGCAGCGCGAATTCCGGCTGCATGATGACGGCAGCATCGAGTTCGCCATGGGCGATACGTGTGTAGAGGTCGCGTGAGGTGCCGGGCTCGACATGAATGTCGATGTCGGGGAAGGCGGAGCTGCAGCGCTTCAACAGTTCCGGCAGGATGCCGGTCATCGCCGTCTCGATCGCCCCGATTCGCAGATCGCCGACCGGCTTGCCCTCGACTGCGAGCGCGCGGAGGGCGCGGATGTCCCGCACGATGGCTCGCGCGTGCTCGACCACCGCAAGTCCGGCATGGGTCGGCTTCAGGGCGCGGCCGGAGCGCACCAGCAACGGCGCCCCGATATCGGCCTCCAGCGCCTGCATGCGCTGGGCGATCGCAGCGGGTGTCACGTTCAGGGCGCGCGCCGCATCCGCGACCGAGCCCTTGTCGACCACCGCAATCAGGCTTTCCAGGAAGCGTGTTTCCATAGAGTAGAATATCTATTGTTTGATGACAGGAAAAGCCAGCTTTTCTTTCCTGTCGATCTGCTCGAGACTGCGGCGATCGAACAATTGCGAAAGGCGAATGACGTGGATCTCGGACTGAAGGGCCGCACTGCTGTGGTGCTCGGGGCGGGCGGCGGCCTGGGCGGCGCGATCGCGCAGGCGCTGGCGCGTGAGGGCGCCGCCGTGGCGCTCGCCGATGTCGATGAGGCGGCCGCCGCGCGGGTGGCCGATACCGTTACGGCGGATGGCGGTGTTGCGAAGGCCTGGGGGTGGGACATCGCCGACACCGGCGCGATCGCCGACCGGCTCGCTGCAATCAGGTCTGCGCTCGGCGAGGTCGATATCCTCATCAACAACACCGGCGGACCGCCGCCGACGCCGGCGGCGGCTCAGGATCCGGCGCTGTGGTCAAAGTCGTTCCAGTTGATGGTGCTGTCGGTCATCGCGATCACCGACGCGGTGCTGCCGGCGATGACGGCGCGGCGCTTTGGACGCATCATCACCTCGACGTCGTCGGGCGTCGTGGCGCCGATCCCCAATCTCGGCATCTCCAATGCGCTGCGGCTGTCGCTGGTCGGCTGGTCGAAGACCCTGGCCCGCGAAGTCGCGGGCTTCGGCATCACCAGCAACATCATCCTGCCCGGGCGCATCGCCACGTCCCGCATCCGCTTTCTTGATGAAGCCAAGGCCAAACGAGAAGGCCGGACGATCGAAGAGGCGGTTTCCGAAAGCACTGCGGCAATCCCGGCCGGCCGCTATGGCACGCCGGAAGAATATGCCGATACGGTTGCCTTCCTCGCCAGCACGCGCGCCGCCTATATCACCGGCTCGGTCATCCGGGTCGATGGCGGCTATATTCCCAGCATCTAACCAAGCCAGAAAAAGCCATGACCGAAGTTCTGCCGCTCCCTGAAGCGACCCGCGCCGCGCTTGCCGGCATCACCACCGCGAGCCTCACCACCATCCTGCTGAAGAAGGGCCTGCGCAACGTCTGGATGCGCGGCACCGTCCCGATCCGGTCAGGGCAGGGCCGCAAGGTCGGTCGCGCCTTCACCCTTCGCTTCGTTCCGGCACGCGAAGACCTCGCAACGCCCGAGAGCTGGTCCTCGCCGATCTCCACCCGCGGCGCCATCGAGGCGATGCCGGACGGCGTCATTGCGGTCGCGGATGCCATGGGCGTGACCGACGCCGGCATCTTCGGCGACATTCTGTGCGCGCGCATGGTCAAGAGGCAGGTGGCCGGGCTCGTCACCGATGGGGTGATGCGCGATATGGCCGGGGTGCTCGGCACCGGGTTGCCGGTGTGGTGTCGCGGCGCCGCGGCGCCGCCCTCCGTCGCCGGGCTGACCTTCGTCAACTGGCAGCAGCCGATCGGCTGCGGCGGCGTGGCCGTCTTCCCGAACGATGTCGTGGTCGTCGACGATGACGGCGCGGTGGTGATCCCGCAGGCACTGCTCGACGAGGTCGTCGTCGCCGGCGTCGAGCAGGAGCGGCTGGAAGGCTGGATCATGCGCGAGGTCGAGCGCGGCGTTGCGTTGCCGGGCCTCTATCCGCCGAATGCGGAAGCCAAGGCGCGCTATGAAGCCGCGCGGCGCGCGGAGTGAGGCGAGGCGGTGACGCCGCCAACCGACGCAAGATCGGCTGAACATCACGGGATGAAACTTCAAGCGGGCTCGAGAGGGCGACGATGTCGCGCATGACTACACCGACGCTGGAAACGCGAACGATGAGGAAGGTGGCATGGCGCCTCCTTCCGCTCGCGATCCTTGGCTATGTCGTGGCCTATGTCGACCGGTCGAACATCGCGTTCGCCGCGCTGACCATGAACCATGATCTCGGTTTCACGGCCTATATCTATGGGCTCGGCGCCGGCATCTTCTTTGTCGGCTACCTGCTGTTTGAAATCCCCAGCAACCTCGTTCTGGAACGTGTCGGCGCGCGGCGGTGGATCGCCCGGATCATGGTGACCTGGGGAATCGCCTCGGCGTGCACCGCGCTGGTCAGCGGTCCCGTCAGCTTCTATGTCGTGCGCTTTCTGGTCGGGGCCGCCGAAGCCGGCTTCCTGCCGGGGATGGTGCTCTATCTCACCTACTGGTTTCCCGCGTCCTATCGCGGGCGCGTCTTCGCGGGCCTGTATTTTGCCCAGCCGGTGGCCAATGCCGTGGCGGCGATCGCCTCCGGCGCGATCCTCAAGCTCGATGGAGTGCTCGGGCTGAAGGGCTGGCAATGGGTCTTCGTGCTCGAAGCCATCCCGGCCGCCGTGCTGGCGGTTGCGATCCTCAAATGGATGACAGACCGCCCCGCGGAAGCGGACTGGTTGAAAGCCGAGGAGCGGCAATGGCTGACGCAGACGCTGGCCGCCGAGCGCGCGACCAATGTCACGGCGGTTCCTGCCAACTGGCGTAGCGTTTTCCTCGATCCGCGGGTGATCGCGCTGTCGGTGATCTGGCTCGGCACGGTGACCGCGAACTACGGCGTGGTGTTCTTCATGCCGCAGCTCCTGAAGGGCCTCGGCCTGTCGACGCTGATGACCGGGGTGGTCTCGGCCCTGCCGTATCTCGTCGGCATCATCGGGCTCGCGGTCTGGGGCTGGACCTCCGATCGCACCGGCGAGCGGCGCTGGCACCTGATCGTCGCGAGCGTGCTCGGCGCCATCGGGCTCGCCGGGGCCGGCTGGCTCGGCGCCAGCTACGGCGCGGTCGCCGCCATGTCGGTCGCGATGATCGGCCTGTTCGGCACACGTGCAGTGTTCTGGGCGATGCCGTCGGCGTTCCTGAGCGGCGCTGCGGCCGCCGCCGCGTTCGCGTTCATCAACTCGCTGTCGCAGATCGGCGGCTATGCCGGGCCGTTCATCGTCGGCTGGATCAAGACCGAGACCGACAGCTTCCAGATGGCACTCTACTTCCTCGGGGCCTGCTCGCTGGTTTCGGCGCTGGTCGCCCTGTTGGCGAAAGAGGCCGCGAGTGGCCGGAAGACAGCTGCTCCGGCTGATGCAAAAGCTACCCGCGAGACACTGTTGCAATGCGCATCAAGGCAGTAATCGAACGCACGGTGAAGGTCGACAGCAATGTGCGCAATGCACGCGTCGACCTCAGCCAGATGACCGTGACGGTGATTGCCGTCATCACCGACCAGTACGTATCGGGACGGCCGCTCGCGGGCTTCGCCTTCAATTCCTTCGGTCGCTATGCGTGCGGCGGACCGCTGCGTGAGCGGTTCATTCCGCGGCTTCTGGCGGCTGAGCCGAAATCGCTGCTGGACGACAGCGGTGATCTCGATCCGCCGCGCATCCTCGCTGCACTGCTCGCGCGCGAGAAATCCGGCGGGCACGCCGAGCGCTCGATGGCGCTCGGCACGCTGGAACTCGCGCTCTGGGACATTGTCGCCAAGCGCGCGGGCAGGCCGCTCTATGAGCTGCTGGCGGAGCGTGACGGCGTGCCGCTGCCGGGCACGGGCACAATTCCGACTTACGCGGCAGGCGGCTTCTATGGTGCGTCGGATGATGTTGCTCCGTTGCAGGACGAGGTGGCGCGCTGGCGAGATGCCGGGTTCATCGACGCCAAGATCAAGGCGGGCAGCGCCGACATGACGCTCGACCGTCGCCGCATCGAGGCTGCGTTGCGGACGCTGAAGTCTGGAGCGCGCCTCGCCGTCGATCTCAGCTG
Source organism: Bradyrhizobium sp. 2TAF24 (assembly GCF_052115025.1). Classification (NCBI taxonomy): domain Bacteria; kingdom Pseudomonadati; phylum Pseudomonadota; class Alphaproteobacteria; order Hyphomicrobiales; family Nitrobacteraceae; genus Bradyrhizobium; species Bradyrhizobium sp. 2TAF24. The sequence continues at coordinate 104,859 of NZ_JBFRFW010000010.1, forward strand.
CGCTTTCGATGGCGTGGGGGCGGTACGTTTTGCGGAGACGTTCAAGCCTTACGGATTGTGGTGGTTGGAAGAACCATGCGACCCCCTCGATTATGAGGGCTTTGCCATGGCGCGGGCCGCCGGCACGCCGGTCGCGGCCGGCGAAAACCTGTTTGCTCCGCGCGAGTTCGACAATTTCCTGCGCTTTGCGCGGCCCGGAAGCGACGTCGTGCTCCAGCCGGATCCGCCCTTGGCCTATGGCGTGTCCGGCCTGCGCGACATCGTGGCGATCGCCGGCGCGCACAATCTCACACCGCAATCGATTTTTCCTCATGGCGGCAATATGATGTCGCTGCATGTCGCGGCTGGTCTTGGCCTTGCGGGGGTCGAAGCCTACCCCGGCCAGTTCGGCATCTTCGGCGGCTTCAGCGACGAGGTCGAGATCGGCGACGGGCGGGCGAGCCTGCCGAAAGCCCCGGGATTGGGCTTTGAGGAGCAGCCCGCGTTGTTTCGCCTGTTCAGCGAACTCGCTGTAAGCGGCTAGGCCCACCGGAGGTCAAGGGACTGGCGGATCAGACCGCGAGTGCCACCAAGGATATCTCAGGCCAAGTCGGCGAAATCCGGTCGACGGCTTCAGCCGCCGTGGCCGCGATCAAGGATATCATGTCGACGATCAGCAGCATGTCGGACATTACGGGGGCCATCGCGGTAGCCGCGGCAGAGCAGGGCAATGCGACACGGGAAATCTCCCGGAACGTCCTGCAGGCTGCGGTCGGTGCAACACAGGTTTCCTCCGGCATCGTGGAAGTCGAAGCCGGGGCTACCGAAACGGGAACGGCGTCGGCGCAGATGTTGTCCGCCGATGGACAGCGGCTGAAGCTGGAGGTCGATACCTTGCTGGCAAGGGTGCGGGCCGCCTGAGTTGCATACGGCGCCCCGCGCTCCGGCGCGCTACGGTCGGATGAGAGAGAGGCACAGCGCGCTCAGGGCGGTGGCGCACAGGTTGAAACAGGTCGCGGTCCCCAGCGCGTGGCCGTAGAGGCTGCTCCTGGCCAGCATCAACGCCTGCGGGTCTGATAGTTCAGCGAAGAAGATTACCCCGACAATGGCCACGCCGAAGGCTGCTCCCAGCGTCTGCATGGTGCCGACCATGCCGGATGCCATGCCGGCCTGAGCCTCGGAAACGGTGGAGAGGTTGGCGTTGAGCGTGAGCGGAATGGTGAGGCCCTGGCCGAAGCCGTTGAAAATGAGCGAGGTCACCAGCAGCAGGATGCTGGTCGGTGCGAGGAAAGCGACCAGCACGGACAGCGCGAGGCCGATGAAGAAGGTGCCGATGCCGAGCAGCAGCGACCGGCGACCCACCCGGCGCAYGATGGCGGGACTGAGGCGCGCGGCGGTGATGAACGCGAGCGCGGTCGGCGTGAAGATCAGCCCCGCGGCCAGCGGGGTGTAGCCGAGACCGGCCTGCAGCAGCAGCGTCAATGATAAAAAGAACGAACTGATGGAGGCGAAGAACAGGAACACGCCGATCACGCCGGCAAGCAGCCGGCGGTTGGACAGCAGGGTGATGTCGAAGATCGGAACCTCGCCCCGGCGCACCAGTGCCGCTTCGAAACGCGCGAAGCCGTAGAACATCGTGACCGAGCCGAGCGGGAGCACGATCGACCACCATGGCCAGCCATGATCCTGGCCTTCGAGGAATGGCACGAACAGCACCAGCAGCGCGGCGGCGAGGATGATCGCGCCCTTGACGTCCAGCCGCGCCGAGACCGGTGCGCGGGTCTCGATGATCCACAAAGAGCCCAGCAGGATCATGATGATGCCGATCGGCACATTGATCAGGAACACGACGCGCCAGCCGAGGCCGTAGAGGTTGTAGGTGACCAGCAGGCCACCGCCGATCTGGGCGATCGGTGACGCCAGGCCCTGCACGACGCCCATGATGCTGAAGGCCTTTGGCCGCGCCTCGCCTTCGAACAGCACGCGGATGCTCGCCAGAATTTGCGGCATCAGCAGTGCCGCGCCAATGCCTTGGAGGGCTCTCGCGGCGATGAGACATGCCGCCGACGGCGCGAGGCCGCACATGGCGGATGCGAGGGTGAAGACGCCGGTTCCGATCACGAACAATCGCTTGCGCCCGTACAGGTCGCCGAGACGCGCGCAATTCATCAGGAAGACGCCGTAGGCCGCGCTGTAGGCCACCATCACCAGCTGGAGATCGGCCGGGCTGGCATGCAGATCCTGCCGGATGCGCTCGAGAGCGATGTTGACGATGAACAGGTCGAGGGTGGTCATGAAGATCCCGGACACCAGCACGGCCAGCGAGTACCAGCGGCCGTGCGCCGGCGGCCCGCTCGACGCGTGGAGCGACGCGACGCCGGCGAGCAGTTCCTGCGCCGTGTTCCGGTCTGCCGACGACGAGAGCGTCATGGTGGTCCCCAGCGGTTTCGGTCCGGTCCGGATGGCGTGCTCGAAAGCTGCGATAAGTGTGCGGCGCGCAGGGTGATGGCCCTTGCTGCAGCGTGCGTTCGAAGGCCTGCCGGGAATTCTTCGATGATCCTGGCGCGGGGCCGCGGGTTTGACCACTGGCACAAATGCCCTTTATCATGAATATCATGTCAATCCGCGGCGGTGACCCGGCATGAACTCCCCGAAGATCGCCATCCTGACCTATGACGGGGTCAACACCTTCGAGCTGGGAATGGCCATGGAGGTGTTCGGCCTGCCCAATATGGGGCCTGGCTGGTACGAGGTGGTGGTCTGCGGCGACCGCAGGCGCGGCGCGACGTCGAGCGCATGCGGCATTCAGATCACAGCGAGCAGGGGGCTGGACGCCCTCGACGAGGCGTCGACCGTGATCGTGCCGGGATGGCAGGACATCGATGCGCTGCCGCCGCGGATCATTCTCCAGCGCCTGCGTGCGGCGCATGCGCGCGGAGCGCGGATCGCGACCATCTGTGCCGGCGTGTTCGTGCTGGCGGCGACAGGCTTGTTGTCGGGACGGCGTGCCGCGGTGCATTGGGCCCAGGCCGAGGCGCTCGCCCGGAAATATCCGGACATTCGGGTCGACGCGAGCGTCCTCTACGTCGACGACAAGGACATCCTGAGCTCTGCGGGACGCGCCGCCGGGCTCGACCTGTGTCTGCATATCGTGCAGCGCGATTTCGGAGCGCGCGTTGCCAATGATGTCGCGCGGCGTCTGGTCATTCCGGCGCATCGCGAGGGTGGCCAGGCGCAATACATTCCACGGCGCCTGCAGCCGGTGCGCAATGCCATGGGAGACCTGCAGGCCTGGATCAGGCAGAATCTCGAGGAAGACCTGGCGATCGAGAAGCTCGCGCAGCGCATGCGCATGTCACGCCGAACGTTCATTCGACGATTTGTCGAGGCGGCAGGGATCATGCCGGGGGAGTGGATCACCCAGGAGCGCATCACCCATGCGAGGATGCTGCTGGAAGATACCCGGACCTCCATCGAGCAGGTCGCGGCGTTGTCGGGGTTCGGTTCGGTCGATACGCTACGCCACCATTTCCGCTCGCATCTGGCGACCAGCCCGACGCGTTACCGGGCCTGTTTCCAGAAGGCCGTTCCCGACAGGCGGCGCGGCCGTTGATGCGGACCAGGCACCTCGATCACGTCTCTCGGGTGTGCAGTGACGGTTGGAATGCGAACTCGGATATGCGGCCGGCGGCCGACGTTGCATCGTGTCGGGGCTGCCGTCAGGCCGGATGGGTGTGACGCGCGGCGGTGGCACCGCTGAATTCCAGGAGCTGTCCATCGTCGGGAATGAGAAGCTGCGTTGGGGAGATGCCGCGCGCCAGCGCATGATTGCGCAGATCGGCCCGGCTGACGGTCGCGTGATCCAGTGAATCGAGATGGGTGGCCACGACACTGGCCTGCGGTGCGGCGTTGCACACCGCCACGGCCTGCTCCGCGTCCATGGCGATCGGCTCGCCCTCCCATAGCGCGCCGCAGGGGTGGATGACGATGATGTCGGGACGGCTGCTGCGGATCGTCTCCTCCACCGCAGGATAGAGCACCGTGTCGCCCGACCAGTAGAGGCTCGGTTCGTCAGGCGCTTCGATGGTGAAGCCGATCACGGGTCCCATTTTCTCGACGACGGCGCCGAAGCCGTGGCGGCCGTCACGCCGCGTCAGCTTGATGCCGTGCCAGTCGATGCTGTCGACGAGCGGCGTCACGTCCCCGAAACCGAAGGAGCGGATCTTGTCGTCATTGCCTGGCTGGCTGATCAGCGGCAGGTGTTTGGGCACGAGAGATTGTGCGACCGGGTCGAAATGATCGGCATGCAGATGTGAGACAATGACAAGATCGACGCCATCGAGAATTTCGTCGGTGCCGGCGGGAAGATCCACGAGCGGATTGCGCGAACGGCCGGCGAACGGCGGTCTGCTGTGCTTCGGCGCGAAGAACGGATCGATCAGGATGGTTCGGCCTGCTACATCCAGCTTCAGCGTGGCGTTGCGTATCAGCCTCAGTCTCATCGATGTGCTCCTGTTGAAATCGATCCCGGTGGCCTTGCCCAGGCCGCGCCGCCGATGGACGACGATGGATCGGGTTCGAGGCCTGAGAAGCGGGACAGCTGATCGGTGCCACCGGAGGACGATCGTGAGCGCACGCACCGTCGTTGGCCAGTGGCGCGGATGACAGACATCGTGAACATCATGCCAAAGCTCGGACGTGTCACTCATGTGCAATCGGTCGCGTCGATCATGCAGGATTGGCACGTGTGCCGCTGGCGCTGTCCGACGCCAATCCCTGCTGTTGGGACGCTATGGCTTGGAAAGCGTGGTCGATGTCGCGGCGGCGGTTGGGTTGTGCGATGCGATCTGGTCGCCTCGTTCGAGGCAATTGAAGGAATCGATCGGGGCCATGAAGCGCTGGCCTTCCTCAAGGCACTGGCCGGTCTGAATTTCGTGCTGTTCGACATCAACAACATGACGCCGAGCTATGATGTCGGTGACTATACCGCACCGCTTGGTGTGGACATGCGCGGACATTTCGGGCCGCTTGGCCGGCGCGTGACGGCTGCGTCGTGCGATGATGCAGCAGCGCGCGGCCGCTCGTCGGCAGGTGGGGTAGGCTGGTCGTCGTGTCTGCCGGACGCGTGGGATTGTCGCAAAATTGTAATATCGCCTGACTAACGTCCGCGCGCCGCCGGGTGCCCGGCGTGTCTCGACTGGCGGCAGGCTGGCCGTGTGGTGTTGTGACGTCGGTGATGCTGCCCTGATCCGCACGGGCGGACAGTGATCATGTTTCAGTTGGTTCGTATTGCACTTCCGCGAAATCGTGTCAGATGGTGCAGTCGTGCGACGCGTATCCGGCGTGTGAGATTTTGGTGCGCTGTGCTGGGCTGTGTCAGTGTGATCATGAGCGGCCCGGCACAGGCGCAAGCCGATTCGAATATTCCGCCGCTCGAATTCAACATTCCCTCGCAGCCGCTCGAAGCGGCGCTCGGTCGCTATGGTGATGCGACGGGACGCGAGGCGCTTTACGATACCAGCATAGCGATCGGCCGGATGTCCGGCGAGGTTCGTGGTGTGTTGACGCCGAATGAGGCCCTGGCAAGGCTGTTGTCGGGCACGGGTCTGTCGCCGCGTTTTGTCGCGGACAACTCTTTTGTCCTGCTGCCGACCCCGGGCATAGCCGCGACGGATGCCCGATCTTCGCCGCCGTCTCATCGACGGTACTATGGGATCATTCAGCAAGATCTTCTGAGCGCTCTGTGCCGGAGTGGAGCCCGGCCGGGACATTACCGTGTTGCTGCAGTGTTCTGGATTGACCCGGCCGGAAAGGTGGAGAAAGCGCAGTTGATCGGCCCTGCCGGCTCTGCCGGCGTCGATCAGCAGATCGAGGCGACCTTGCGCGCCATCACATTCCGTGCGCCGCCGCCGGCCGGATTCGCGCAGCCGGTGCTGGTGTTGATCGTGCCGCAGATCGTCGGCGTGACGCCTGGCTGCGGCCAGACGGCGTCTGATCTGCCGCCGATCGGGGGCGGGCGATGACCGAGCATGCGCTGACTGGCATCCGGCGATTGTTTGTCGATCGCTATGACGATCTGAAGAAGCGGTTGACGAAGCGTCTCGGATCCGCCGATCTCGCAGGGGACGCGATGCAGGACGCATGGCTGCGTTTGGCGCGTGTGGATTCGATCGGTTTCGTTCAAAGCCCCGGGAGCTATTTGTTTCGCATTGCGCTGAACGCGGCGGCGGACCAGCGCAAGCTTGACCGGCGCCATGCGCCGGCGGTCGACCTGGAAAACGTGCTTGAGCAGCCCGACGAAGCGCCAACACCGGAAGAAGCCGTGCTGGCGCGCTCGGATCTCGATGCGTTCAAGGTGATTGTGGCCGAACTACCGGCGCGGCGGCGGGCGATTTTCCTCGCCGCGCGGGTCGGCAACATCCCGCGCCAGGAGATCGCCGATCGCCTTGGTATTTCCCGACGCCTCGTTGCGAAGGAGCTTCTGTTGGCGCACGAGCACTGCGTCGCTCGCTACAGGGAGTTGACGGAAGGAGATATCACGGGGAAGGGGCCGGCATGAGCATCAACCATCAGGGCCGTGATCTGACCCCGGTTCAGCAGGAGGCGGTTGCCTGGGTTCAGAAGCTTGCATCCGGAGAGGCGACGTCGAGCGACATCGAGGCACTAAAGGTTTGGCGCGCGCAGGACCCGCGGCACTTGGCTGCGTTTGCCGAAGCGCAGGGCGTGTGGACCAAGGTCGGCACGGCTGGCCGTATGCTGCACGATCCCGCAGCGGACCTCCGGGCGGAGCTCGATGCGCTCGGCGCCCAGCGCAGGGCCGTGAGCCGGCGCGCGATGTTGGGCGGTGGCGCTGCTGCGCTTGCCGCGGTCGCGGCCTATGGCGCGATCATGCCGCCGCTGGGGCTGTGGCCGTCGCTGTCCGAGCTCAACGCGGATTATCGCACCGCAACCGGCGAACAGCGTGCCGTCACGGTTGCGGGCGATGTTGCGGTCAGCCTGAACACCCAGACCAGTCTTGCTGTCCGGCCGTCTCAGGGAGCGGAGGACCGCATCGAGCTGATCGCGGGGGAGGCGTCGTTCACGAGGTCGGCTGTCGCGCGGCCGCTGACGGTGATCGCCGCGAACGGCAAGACGATGACCGAGGCCGGGCGGTTCGACATTCGCCATCTCTCGCACAGCGAGCGGTCTGCGGTCAGCGTGACCTGTTTTGAGGGGACCGTGCGCGTCGCGCACACGGCCGGTGGCGCGGCCTTGGGGCCCGGGCAACGCGTGCGTTACGATCTGGTCGGGCTGGGGCAGATTGTCGCAGTCGATCCTGACGCTGCATCGGATTGGCGGCGCGGCATCGTCGAGTTTCGCGGCACTCCACTCAATGAAGCCGTCGCGGAAATCAATCGTTACCGGCCTGGTCGCATTGTTCTGATGAATGCGGATCTGGGGCGCAAGCAGCTCAGCGGCCGTTTTCGCATCGATCAGATGGATAAGGTCCTGCTGCAACTCGAGCAGGTGTTCAGTGCGCGTCTTCAAAGGCTGCCAGGCGGAATCGTGCTGTTGAGCTGAGGCGAGGCCGAGCGAGCCGCAGCTTGTCCAGAAAATCCTTCGCGCAAGTGTGCTCAACCGGCATTTGAAATCTGTCTTTCCGGTGAGACCCCTTTCAATCCCCGAGAGCTGCGGCATCCGGCTGCAGCGCTGGGGGATGCGATCGTTTTGAAGGATCTGCCCGATGTTTCGCCGCGCCGTCGTATGTCCTCCGGTGTCAGGGTCTCGCGCTGCCCAACGGTCGGTACTGCTGGCCGGGGCGAGCCTGTTGACCTTGCTGATGGTCGGCAGTGGCGGGGCGCTCGCGGCGCAGCTGGGGGGTGGTGCGGGAATTCCGGCGACAAGCTACACGATGGACGCCGCGGCGCTCGCCGCGCAGCAGGCAGCGGCCGCGGCCCAGCAGGGCCAGAGCGCGATGCGGCGCTCGATCGAGGCCATCCAGGCGATGCAGGGCGCGCAGGCTGCCGCACGCGCCGCGGCGGCGGCCGCGCAGCGCTCGGTGACAATGCCGCAGGTGGTGGTGCCCAATGGTCTTGGCGCAGGCGGCCTGCAGGTTGCGCCCAACGCCGCGTGGAGCGGCGCCAACGCGCCGGTGCAGAGCGCGAACGGCAACGGCACGACCGTGACCATCAACCAGACCGCGCCGCAGGCGATCCTGAACTGGCAGACCTTCAATGTCGGGGCCCAGACCACGGTCAACTTCAACCAGCAGGCTGCGACCTGGACGGCGCTGAACCGCGTCATCGGCAATGTCGGCCCGAGCCAGATTCTCGGTCAGATCAACGCACCGGGACAGGTGCTGGTCATCAACCACAACGGCATCATCTTCGGCGGTGCCAGCCAGATCAATGTCGGTTCGCTGATCGCGTCCACCGCCGGCATCACGGATCAGCAGTTCCTCACCAAGGGAATTTACTCGGCGCAAAGCGGAACCAGCTATCTGCCGAGCTTCAGCCGAGCGGGCGGCAAAATCGTCGTCGAGAACGGCGCGCTGATCACGACCAATGCGCCGACGTCGGTTACGTCCAGTGGCGGGTTTGTCGCGCTGCTCGGCACTGAGGTGCGCAATGCCGGTACGGTCATCACGCCCAAAGGCCAAGCGCTGCTCGCCGCCGGCGACGACTTCATCCTGCGTGCAGGTTACAGCACCAACGTCCACCAGTTCTCCACCACCAACGGCAGCGAAGTCGCGCCGGTCATTTATGCCGCAAGCACCGGCGGCACCGTCGGCAACACCGGCCTGATCCTGTCGCAGCAGGGCGACATCACGCTTGCCGGACGCGCGCTGACCCAGGGTGGTGTGCTCGTCGCCACCACCTCGGTGAACCAGCGCGGCACCATCCATCTGCTCAACTCCGCCTCGGATGGCGCCGGCAGCGTCACGCTGACCGGCGGCAGCACCACACTGGTCATGCCGGAGCTGTCCGCGCGCGACACCGCGTTGAACTCCCGGCGCGATGCGCTGATCGCGGCGTCGGGACCGAACCCTCTGGCGATCGGTCAGTTTGACAATCTCAGCAGGTTGGCGGACAGCCAGGACCGGTCCCGCGTCGAGATCGTCACCGGGGGTGTCGCCTCTTTCCTGGGCGGCTCGCAGACCATGGCGCAGGGCGGCCAGATTGCGGTGTCGGCCGGCAAGCGGGTGTTCACCGAACGCGGCGCCACGCTCGATGTCTCCGGCGTGCAGGGCGTGCTGCGGCCGATGGATGCGAACCTGATCAAGGTCAACATCCAGGGCAACGAGCTGCGCGACTCGCCGCAGAACCGCGACAGCGGCACGCTGTTCAACCAGAATGTCTGGATCGATGCCCGCAATCTGACGCTGGTGCCGGCCGGCACCGGCGGCTATGCGACCGATCGCTACTATACCGCAGGCGGCCTGCTGGAGGTCTCCGGCTATGTCGGCAACACGGCGCACACCATCGGCGAATGGGCTGCCGTCGGCGGCACCGTCACGCTGGCGGCGCCGGAGGTGGTGGCGCAGCGCGGCTCGTCGTTCAATCTCTCCGGCGGCTCGGTCGTCTACCAGGGCGGCTTCCTGCCGCAGACCTATGTGCTCGGCAGCGACGGCCGGGTCTACACCATGGCAAGCGCGCCGGCCAACCTGACGTATACGGCGGTGATGAACGGCTTCGTGGTTCAGCACAAGCAGGGCGGCAAGGTCGATCCGAAGCTCACCGAGATCTACGCCAGTCCCCTGGGCTTCGGCGGCAGCGTCTGGCAGGACGGCTACACGGTCGGACGCGACGCCGGCAAGCTGATCCTGTCGGCACCGACGGCGGTGTTCGAGGGCGACATCGTGGCCGGGGTGATCAATGGCTTGCGCCAGACCGATGCGACAGCCGTGTCGGTGACAGACGGCTACAAGAAGACCCAGACCTCCGTCGCTAGCGCCGCAACGCTGGCGGTCGGCCGCTATGACGCCACTGGCCGGATCGGCGGCTACGCCTCGGACATCAGGGTGGGCGCCATCGCCGACGTCACCGAACACATGGGAGCCGTCGACGGCCTGACCGTCCTGGGCCGCGCCGCCGGCACCGTCTGGCTCGATGCCGGGCGCCTTGCCAAACAGAATCTCGGCGGCCTCGCTGCCATCACCACCAACACCATTTCCATTGATGCGCCGCTGGCCCTGGCCAATGGCGGCAACCTCGAACTCGTCGCCCCCATCGTCGACATCAACGCCACCATCATGGCGCGCAGCGGCTCCGTCACCGCCACCAACATCCTCAAGCCCGATAGCGCGCAACTCGGCACTGTCGCGCTGCTGAAGAACGGCGCTTCGGCCATCACGGTGGGAAGCGGCGTCACGCTCGATCTGCGCGGGGTCTGGGTCAACGCCTTGGCCAACGGTGCCGATTCCAGCAAGCTCGGCTGGATCAACGGCGGCAGCGCCACCCTGGCCTCGACCCACAACATCATCCTGTCGAAAGGCAGTCTGATCGACGTCTCGTCGGGCGCCGCGCTCGCGGCCAACGGCAACATCAAGGGCGGCAAGGGCGGCAGCGTCACACTCGCCGCCGACGTCGAAATGTCAGGCATCACCGCCGTCGGCATCCTGACCCTCGACGGCAAGGTGGCCGGCTACGGCGTCAACGGCGGCGGGACGCTGAAACTGTCCTCCGGCACCGGCATCTCGATTGGCGGCAAGCTGACCGCGACCGACGGCGTGCTGGCGGCAGGTGAAAGGGCTGTGGTCGATCTCGTCCTCACCCAGGATTATCAGGTGAAGGCTGGCGAGATCCTGCCGATCGACTACAAATACACGGTCAAGATTGCGCAGCCGGGCGAGGCCGTTCCCTCGGTCGGTATCCAGCCCGGCGCGAGATTTACGCTTCAAGCGAATTGGACGCCCCCGCCAAACGGCGAATATCACTTGCGCGCGGATGCGTCGTTCTATGTCGACGGCAAGGGGCCTTATAGCCCCTTCATCGATGTCGGAACCTGGCGAGGGCCGCTCACGGCCATGAATATGCAAACGGGGCAAACCGAGCGCTTGCCCTATCTTCCGGCCGGCGTGTCTCTCTACGCCAGTGACAGCGGTGATGCCGGCCATTTTGGCGGGTATGTCGTTCCTAGGGACGTGTTTCCCAATGGCCTGCCGGTTCCGAAATACGCGAAGACCGTGAAGGTAGGTCGTCCATCGCCGGTCGATCTGTTGATCCCGGCAGGGGGCGTGTTGGCCGCGGGCGCGGTGCTGGCCAATCCGGCTCAGGTCAAACCCAACCTTCAGCTCGACAGCGCGCTGTTCCAGACTGGCTTCACCACCTACGACATCACCGGGCGTACGGGCGTGGCGGTGATGGCAGGCACCAGCATTGATGCGGTCGTGCCGGTTTATCGTTTCAATGCGGCGTCCTTCGGTGTCGCGACCGGCACCGAGCCGGCTGCAGCGCTGGAGCTGTGGACGCCGCCCGACTATCTGGCGGACGCCGTCAAGGGCGTTCTGAGCCGGCGCATCGGCGCCAGCCTGACGTTGCGGTCTGTCGCGACCAATGCCTCCACCTTGATCGTGGGCGCCAGCGGTCCCATCACTGTTGCGGCCAATGCGGCGGTCAATGTCGATGCCGCTCAGTCCATCAGCCTGGTGGGGCGCGATATCGTGGTGGACGGCCGCCTGACGGCCCCCGGCGGCACCATCACCATGGAGGTGCCGAACGCCAAGGCCTTCAAGGAAATCGGCGACACCAGCCCCGGCCTGATCTGGGTCGGAGGCGGTGCGGTGGTGGATGTGGCGGCGCGGGCGGCGACCGCCCTTGATCGGAGCGGCCGTCCCTACGGCATGGTGATGGATGGCGGCAGCATCCGCATCGGCGGCGCGATGGATTGGGAGGACAAGGGCGAGGCCTTCGCCCCCGATGCCTTTGTCGTGATCCAGAAGGGGGCAAGGCTGGATGCCTCGGGGACCACGGCCATGATCGGGTCCATCGAGGGCATGACGGCGGCGGCGAGCAACGGTGGCGTGATCATCGCCAAATCCAATACCGGGCTGATCCTCGACGGCACGCTGCGGGCTGAAGCGGGAGGCGCCGGGGCGGCCGGGGGCACGCTCGGGCTGGCGCTGGCGACGCCGACCTACGATCGGCAGAGCACCATGGGCGACGTGCTGCGTCACCGCGAATTCCTGCTGACGCAAACCCAGGGCAACAGCGGATTGGCCGCCGACGCCACGGCGCAGAGCGTGCGCGCGACCCTCGTTCCGGGCATGGCGCGGCTGGGTGTGGACCGCATCACCGCCGGCGGGTTCAGCTCACTCTCGCTGCTGGTCGACGGTCCGCTCAGCTTCGACGGCAATGTCGCGCTGAACCTGGGCCAGAGCCTGCGCCTCTATGCCGGAGCTTTCGGTCTGGCCGACGGCGCGGCATCCGACGCCACCGTTGTGCTGACCGCGCCCTATCTCCGTCTGGCCGGCGTCATCCGGACCGCGAGGGATGGACAGATCTTGCCGAGCGTTAAATGGGGGAGCGGCCCGTCGCGGCAGGCGACCAGCGCCGTTTTCCAGGCGCACGCATCGCAGATCGACATCCGCGATCGCGTCGGGTTCGGCGTGCGCGGTATCGATCAGGCCACAGGCGCGGAGGTGGACCGGCTGGGCTTCTCGCTGGTCGATCTGACCAGCACCGGCGACCTTCGCCTGCTAGGCGGCGCGATTGGCCGCGGCTTGTCTGGCAGTCTCACCACTGAACTCGCGACCTCCGGCAATTTGCTGCTGACGGCGGCGCAGATCTATCCGGCAAGCGATGCGAGCGCACGGATCATCGCCGGCTATGTCGGGGACACCGCGCCGTTCGTCGCGGGCACTTCGCTGACCATCCGCCGGGCCGGCTCCGGCATTGTCGCCATGCCCTATTCGGCGTTCGGTTCGCTGCAACTGAATGCCGAGACCATCAATCAGGGCGGTATCGTGCGGGCGCCGTTCGGCATGCTGATGCTTGGATCGGTCCCCTTCGGGGCTGTGTCCGACAGCGTCAACCTGCTCGCAGGCAGCATTACGTCGATCAGCGGCGCCGGGCTGATGATGCCCTATGGCGGCACCGTGGACGGCATCACCTATAGTTACAACGGTGCGGCGATCACGCTTAAACCGGTCGCCAACATGACCGACAGCAATCCGGCAAACGGGATCGGGTTCAATACCGCGCATCTGTCCGCCGATGCCGGCGCGACACTGGATCTGTCCGGCGGCGGCAGGTTGACCGGCGCCGGCTTCATCTCGGGGCGCGGCGGCTCCATCAACATTCTGACCGCGCCGCTCGCCGGCGCCGGTCCTGGCTACGGCTTCAGCGCCATGGGCAATGCCGTCTATGCCATCGTGCCGGGACGCACGGCGGGCTATGCGCCGGTGGCGGCAGAGAGCGGCTACGGTGCCCCATTGGTGGGACAGCAGGTCACCATCCCCGATGGCGTGCCCGGCCTGCCAGCCGGCACCTACACGCTGATGCCGTCGACCTACGCGCTGCTGCCTGGCGCCTTCCGTGTCGAGATCGGCGCCGGCAACCAAACCATGTTGGCCGGCGCCACGGCGCAGGGCAACGGGTCCTACAGCGTCGCCGGCCGGCTCGGCATTGCCGACACGGCGGTCCGCGAGGCGCTGCCCCATCATATCATCGTCACGCCGGCCAGCGTGGTGCGCCGCCACTCCGCCTATAACGAGATGGACTACAACGCCTTCGCGCAGGCCGATGCGGCAAGGCTCGGCGTGCCGCGCGGCCTGCTGACGATCGATGGCCGCGTTCTCGACCTCAAGATGCTGAAGAGCACCCTGCCGGGAGACGTGCGGGCGCCACTCACCTTCGCGGGCACGTTGCTGCAGGACGCGGAGAGCGGCAGCACCGGCTATGCCGGATTGGTCCAGGTCCGCGGCATCGGCGAGGTGCTGGCGACCGGCGAGGCGGCTGCGGCGGGCCTGAACGGCGTTTCCATCACCGCCGATGCGCTCGACGCACTCGACGCTCCGCGCCTGCTGCTCAATACCAGCCTCATGACGACGAACGGGCAGAAGGGCCGCTATGCCGAGCTCTCTGGCACCGGTGACCTGATCGTCCGCAGTGGCGCGAAGCTCATTGCCGGTGAAATCGTCCTGGGCGGCAGCCGCTCGACTTTCCCCATCAGGGACGGTGCAATCACCATCGAGGAGGGCGCATCGATCATCGCCCGGGGCAACGGACGGCGCATCTTCGATTCCCGTGATGGCTACGTGTTCCGGGCTGACGGCGTCCTTGTGGTGTCCAGCGGCTGGATCAACCTCATCTTGAGCGAAGCGCCATCGGGCAGCGACGCGAACTTCGGCGTCAACATGACGGTCGGCGCTTGCGTCACCGGCGAATGTGCCACGCCGACCCGGCTCCTGGCGGACGGCACCATCGCCGTCGCCACCCGCCGTTCGCTGGTCATGGCCGACAACGTCGCCTATGGCGCGAGGAATCTGGTGCTGGGTGTCAGCGCCGTCAACATCGGCGAGACCGCCGCGATCGCGGCGATGCAGGCCGCCGGCGAACTGCCCCCGGGGCTGGTGCTCAACCAGGCGAGGCTCGCGGAATTGCTCGCGGGCAACACCGCAGTCGGAGTGCCGGCGTTGCAAACCCTGGTGCTCAATGCCCACGACGCCGTCAATGTCTTTGGTGGGGTCACCCTCGACGCCACGTCGCTGGAACGCGTCGTCTTCGGCACGCCGGCGATCTACGGTTATGGCACCGCGGCCGACACCACCGTCATCCGCGCCGGCGAATTCGTCTGGACCGGTGCGGACGGTGTCGCCGGTGCGCCGATGGCCGACCGGCTCGGCGGCGGCCGGCTGGCCATCGATGCGAGGTCCATCCGCTTCGGCTACGGCCCCAACACCCAGCCATCCAGTGCCGCGGTGGACGGTCGCCTGGCGCTGGGATTCGCCGGCGTCAGCCTGAGCGCCAGCGAGACGATCGCCGCCAGCGGGACCAGCAGCCTGTCGGTCTATCGCGATCGCGGCGCCTATGTGACCGGGCAGGGCTGGCAGTATAGCGGCGGCGACCTGGCGATCTCCACGCCGCTGCTCACTGGCGGTGCCGGATCCAGGTTCACCGTCGCAGCAGGTGGCGATGTGACGATCACGGGGCAAGCGGCCGGCGCGAGCGACGCGCTGGGCGCGCAGCTGTCGGTGTCCGGCCGCACCATCACGGTGGACACCGCGGTGGTGCTGCCTTCGGGCAAGCTGACGCTGGCCGCCGTCCAGGACGTGCGTCTCGGCGATCACGCCCGCATCGATCTGGCGGGACGCGAGATCACCATGTTCGACACCCGGCGCTACAGCTGGGGCGGTGATCTCGTGATGTCGAGCGAGCAGGGCGACATCAGCGCCGCGGCCGCTGCGGTCATCGACCTGTCGGCGCGGGTCAACCGCGCCGGCACGTTGACGGCCACGGCGCTGAGCGCGACCGCCGGCCGGGTCAACCTTGGTGGCGTCATTCAGGGCGGTGCCAGCGGCAGCTACGATGCCGGCGGCACCCTGGTTCCGTTCGATGCCGCCGAACTGACGGTGCGGGCCCGCGTTCTGGCGGAGGCCGATTTCGCCGCGCTCAACGCTCGCCTGAACGCGGGGCAAGTGTTCGGCGCACGGCGCTTCCGGATCGGGCAGGGCGACCTGACCGTCGGCGACGGGGTCAAGGCGCGCGATGTGCAGATCGTCCTGGATGCCGGACGCCTGACGGTCAACGGCGACATCGACGCCAGCGGCGTCAAGGTCGGCAGCATCCGGCTTGCCGCCAGCGACGACCTGGTGATCAACGGCAAGCTCGATGCCCATGGCAGCGCCCTGCGGGTGGACAGCTATGGCAAGGTCATCGAGAGCCCCAACCGTGCCGTGATCGATCTGACCTCGACAGCGGGCCGTCTGATCCTTGCCAACACCGCGGCTTTCGACCTGCGGGCGGGGACCGGTGGCACGGCGGTGTCACTGGGCACGCTCGGCCTGAACGCGCCGCGTCTCGGCAGCAACGATGTGGCCGTGGATGTGATCGGCTCGCCCGTCATCCAGGGCGCGCGCAACATCAACGTCAACGCCTTCCGCACCTATGACGACGCGCCGCTGGCCGCATCGCCCGACGTGTCCGGCAGCCGCGCGCAGGACATCACGCAAGGCTATCTCGACGCCATCGATGCGGACAGCAGGACCTTCATCACCGCCGCGCTGGCCAATCGCGCGCTGTCCGGTCGCCTCGCCGGGCTTGGTGCCTATCATCTGCGCCCCGGCGTCGAGATCGTCAGCAAGACGGCCACCAATCCGACGGGCAATCTGACCGTGTCGGGCGACCTCGACCTGTCGGGCTATCGCTACGGGCCGGGCGCCGAACCCGGTGTGCTGGTGCTGCGCGCCAGGGGCGATCTGACCGTTCACGGCAGCATCACCGACGGCTTCGCCACGCCGGCGGCGACGCCGGACGACAGCGGCTGGACGCTGGTCCAGGGGATCACGCCGTTCGGCAGCGACATCATGGTGCCGCGCGATGGCGTGACCCTGGATGTCGGCACCACGTATCCGGCAGGAGTGACGCTCAACTATTCCGTACCGGTGGCGGCGATGACACTGCCTGCGGGCACGGTCCTGCCGGTCGATGCCACGTTGACCGCGTCCATGACGCTGCCGGTCGGAACGGTGGTGGCGGCCACCATCACCAATCCCGACGGCAGCGCCATTGCCGCCGGTACCGTGCTGAACGGTGCGGTGACCTTGCCGGTGGGCGCCAGGCTGGCGGCGGGGACGCCGCTGATGTCGGATACCGCGGTGGCGGGCCTGACCTGGCCCAAGGGCGTCAAGCTGCCGATCCAGATGGTCATCACCGCCCAGGTGCCGCTGGCGCGCGGCGCCCTGATCCCATCCATGACCGATGTCAGGCTGCTCAACGGCCAGATGGTCGACCTGCGCGGCGGGGCCATCAGCAGGAACTGGGCCGTGGCTCCCATGCTGCCGGCGGGCACTCCATCGTGGGATATTTCGCTGGTGGCCGGCGCAGACGTCGTCTCGGCCGACCGCCGCGCGGTGGCCCCGAATTCGCACGGGACGATCCGGCTCGCCGACACCCACTACGTCTATACGTTCAAGATGGGGTCCGTCGGCGGGACGCCGGCTCTGGTCTGGACGCAGACCGGGCAAGACTGGGCGTTCGGCAACCGCGGCGACCCCGTGGGCGACGATCCGGTCAAACAGGGATGGTGCCGGGATTACCCTCAGACATGCGAAATGGGATCTATTGGCGGCACCCCGGTCGTCCAAAAGGACCTGCCGCGTGACACCGCCTTCAGCGTGATCCGCACCGGCACCGGCGACCTGTCGCTGCTGGCGGCCGGCGACATCGGCGTGAACTCGCTCTACGGCGTCTACACCGCCGGCACGGCGACCAATGCCGACAGCCGCTATGACCAGCCGCGCGGCGTGCTCGGGGGCGGTTCGGTCCTCGGCGATCAGTTGGTCGATTATTCCGGCGCGCTGGCTGGCTATCACGCCTGGTATCCCGACCACGGCGGCAATTTGCTGATTGCCGCCGGCGGCAACCTGACCGGCGACATCGCGTTCGGGACCCTCGATTCCACCACCACCTCGCTGGTCGGCAACTGGCTGTGGCGCCAGGGCTCGGGCAGTGCCGCGGTCGCCACCCCGATCTCGACCGCGTGGTGGGTCAATTTCGGCACCTACGCCGGAAGCAAACCGTTCCTGGTCGGCTTCACCGGCTTCGGCACCCTGGGCGGCGGCGATGTCACGCTGCGCGTCGGGGGTGATGCCGGCAAGATCGTTCAACGGGGACTTGTCGGCGGGTTGGATGTCACGAGCCGCAGCCAGGGGCTGGTGGTCGCGGTGGGGTCCAGCGGCCGGGTCGGTGACGATGGCACGCTAACCCTGACCGGCGGCGGCGATCTCGACATGCGCATCGCCGGCGCTCTCAACCCGTTGGCGACGACCGACCTCGACTACGTCAGCACGGCGTTGTCCGGCAGCATCGTCAACCTGCGTGGCACGGTGCGGGGCGAGGCGGCCTCTATCGGCACGATCCGTACGTCCTATGGTGGCATCGGGAAAAACGATGTAGATCCGCGCGGCTTCGATCCGTTTGCCACCCCCAATGCCAGTTCCTATCTGGGCTTGACGCTGGTGCCGGGCGATTCAGCCGTCTATCTCCGCACCCTCGGCGACATGGTGATCGCCGGAGCCGGGGACGGCACCCGCAGCCGAATCCTGAACTCCGTCGGCGGTGACAATTGGTTCACCCTGTGGACCGATCACACCGCCATCAATCTGGTGTCGGCCGGCGGCAACATGGCTCCGAGCAAGGTGGCGAACGATCCCACGGCCGGCGTCCACGACGTCGCCGATACCTGGCCGGCGACGCTGCGTGTCGCCGCGCTCGGCGGCAACCTCTATTTCGGTCGTTCCGCCGGGGCCGACAATATGGCGAACTACACCCACGACGTGCTGGCCCCGTCGCCGTCCGGCGCACTGTCGATCCTGGCCGCAGGAGCGATCTACGGTGGCACTTTCTTCCCCAGCGATCCCTATATGGCACGCCACGCCCTCGTCATGTCCACAACCGGCACCCGTCTGCCGACCCCGTTCGATCCCGCGTTCACGGGGCAGGGGACAAGCAATGTCGATCCGTTCGGCGGGGCGGGGCGGGACATCAGAAGCAGCATCTATTCCCTTTTTGCTTTCGGCCCCAACACGGCGACGACTGCGGCTCCGCGCGGCGCGGATGCGGAGCCGATCCGCATCTACGCGATGAACGGTGACATCGTTGGTCTCTCCACTGGCGAAACGCTGACCTACCCAAAACCCTGGTGGATTGGCGGGAATCTCCCCACCTGGTACGTGGGGGGAGGGCCGCTGCGCATGAGGGCCGGTCGGGACATCGTTGCCAGCGGCTCCCTCGACCTTGCCTGGGCGAGCAGTCCGTTCAACGGCAGCGTGCCCAATCTCATTGTTCACAGCAACGCCACTGACGTGTCGGTCGTCCAGGCCGGCCGCGACATTCTGTATTCCAGCTTCGTCGTCGCAGGCCCCGGCACGCTCGAGATCAATGCCGGACGGCATATCCTGATGGAGGACAAGGGGGCGTTGACTTCCATCGGCTCGATCGTCGCCGGTGATAAACGCCCCGGTGCATCCATCGTCATGGCAGCGGGGCTCGGGGCGACGGGGCCGGACTACGCCCGGTTCGCCGCGCTCTATCTCGATCCGAACAACCTCGCCAGGACCGGCGTGCCGCTCGCGGACCAGCCCGGCAAGGTCGCCAGGACCTACGAGCAGGAGCTCGCCGACTGGCTCGCGAAGACTTTCGGCTTCACCGGCTCGATCGACGAGGCCCGGGCCATGTTCGTTCGCCTGCCTGCGGAGCAGCAGCACGTCTTCCTGCGCACGGTCTATTTCGCCGAATTGCGCGCCGGCGGCCGCGAGTACAACGATCCGTCGAGCACGCGCCATCAGTCCTACCTGCGCGGCCGCGAAGCCATCGCGGCGCTGTTCCCGGATCAGGATGCGGCGGGCCGGTCGATCACCTACGCCGGCGATATCACCATGTTCGGCGGCACCGGCGTGCGCACGCTGGACGGCGGCGGCATCCAGTCGCTGACGCCGGGCGGCAGGCTGATCATCGGCGTCGAAGGCGTGGTGCCGCCGGGATCGTCGGGCCTGATCACACAGAAGACCGGCGACATCGAGATCTATGCCAGGGGCTCGATCCTGCTGGGACTGTCGCGCATCATGACGACCTTCGGCGGCAACATCATCGCGTGGTCGGCGGAGGGCGACATCAATGCCGGCCGCGGCTCGAAGACCACCCAGGTCTTCACGCCGCCACGACGCGTCACCGATCTCTACGGCAATGTCACGCTGTCGCCGCAGGCGCCGGCGACCGGTGCCGGCATCGCGACGCTGCCGTTTCCCGAGGTCGCGCCGGGCGATGTCGATCTGATCGCGCCGCTCGGCACCATCGATGCCGGCGAAGCCGGCATCCGTTATTCCGGCAACATCAACCTCGCGGCGCTGCAGATCGTCAACGCCGCCAACATCACCGGGCAGGGCACGGCGACCGGCATCCCGACCGTGCAGGGACCGCCGACCGCGGCGCTGACGGCCGCCTCCAACACCACAGCGGCGACCCAGCAGACGGCGCCGCCGCCGGCCCGCAATGACGGCCAGGCGTCGATCATCATGGTCGAGGTGCTGGGGTATGGCGGCGGTGGTGACGAGCCCGAAGGGGAGCAACGGCGCGGTCCGAAAAGGCAGAGCAGCATCAACTACGATCCCAACGGAATGCTGCGCGTTCTCGGAAATGGCACCTTCACTGCGGAGCAGACCGCCGACCTGACGGCAGAGGAAAGGCGCAAGCTGCTCAGCCAGATCAACACCGGAGGCCCGTTGTAGAAACGGAAACGGCTCGACCTGCTTCGCGGTCGGCGAGGTGGCGGTCGCTTGAAGACCCCGACGGCACCACCATGCCTCCTGCGAGGTGGGGGCAGCACGGCACAAACGGTGCGTAAGGAGTGCGTGTTCGAAACGCGGGCGCGGCGCCGACCGCGTTCGAAGATGCGGCGCAGCCCGTCGTCTGCGCGTTCGCGGAGGCGCGTGTGATGGCAAAGGCCTGATGCGCGTCGGGAAACGGTTCTCCGCCGCAGAACGGACCGTCGTGATCTAGACGGATTTGTCGGTGATCAGCCCAGTGGGCGTTTCGTTGGTTTTTCCGGCCTGCTGCTTGATCATGTCGCGAATCTTGTCCTCGATCTTGTGTCGGGATGCCGCATCCATCGCCTTGAACTGCTCCTCGGTGATTCCCAGCTTGGAAAGCATCGAAGCCCGCATGCGCTGCGCTGGCGTCATTTTCGCGTAATCGAGAAAGGCCTGCTCCGCAGACTTGTCGCTCGCAGACTTGCCGCTCGCGGATTTGCCGGTGAATTTGCCAGGAGGCTGCGTGCTCGCTGAGGGGCCTGCGAGGGCGTTCAAAAGAGAAATGGTCATCGCTCATCTCCAGATCACGATCGGTGGATCAGCAAAGCTCGTGCCATTTGGAAACATGCGGAAATGAACGGAACGATCTCGCAGCGACGCATCGAGGTCGCACGGGCCCGGCAAGTCTTGCCGGGCGTGCTGGGAAAAATTGCCGAGCGCAACAAGGGCGCAGCGCGACATCGACGGCTGGACGAGCGTCAGGGAGAAGAAGTTGAAGGCAGGCATGGCCGACAGGCCAGCCTCCATCCACCGCCCAGGCTTCATGGCGAGCGTCACGCCAAAGCCGACATATTTGCAATCGCGATGCGTGCGCGCGGGGATCGAAGCGGACTGAATGTCGCGATGAGTTTCTCCATCGACATCTGCGACATGGCGTCTATCGCGTCTCGATGGCCGAGTAGATTATCATCGACCAAACGGCAACGGCCGTGAGATCCGGGTGAAGCTGTCCACGCTCGGGGGCGGACCTTGGTGGTCGCGAACTCCCAGAGCGATCTGGCACCGAACCGGCAATTCACCTTGCCGGATGCTTTTTCGATTGCATGCGGCGCCCGTCTGGCCTTTCATCCCGGCCACGCCATATGGCGGCGAGGTGCGGTAGCGATTCGATGACGAAAAAGGCCGGCGCGACGCCGATTTCCAGCAAGGCGGGAAGGTCGCCACGAAAGTCGCCGGGCAAGCGTTCCGTCTGGACGCGAGCGGATGAAGACCGGGATGCCGGCGCGATATTTGGAACGGCGATGCGGTCCAAGCGCGAGGAGCTGCAGCTCACATTGCTTGATGTCAGCAAGGCGACAGGCATCACCAGCAGCACGTTGTCGCGAATCGAGAACAGCAGGATGGCGCCGACATTTGCCGTGCTGCTCAAGTTGCTGTCGTTCTTCAAGATGGAATGGGCGGACCTTGTCGCGACGGCAGCTGCGGATTCCGGGCGCCCCGATGCGGCGCCGTTTTTCAGCGTAGCGAGCGCGGACAGTGCCAGCAGCGTGACGATCAATACCGGCACTTACACCTTCCCTCACGATGATCGTTATCCGTCGCCGTTCATGCCTTTGATTCTCGAAGTGACGGCCTCCAGGCCGGAGCAGTTCGGCGGCATGACCGGGCATGCCGGTGTCGAGTTCTGCTATGTTCTGGAGGGTCAGCTCGAGCTGCATATGGAAGGCCGTTCGCCCGTCTCGGTGAATCAGGGCGGCAGCATTTTCTTCGACAGCACGCAGGCACATGCCTATGTGGCGCGAGGCGGCCGAGCCGTCAAACTGCTCATCGTTTCCACGGCCAGGATTTTCTCGTCGTTCACCAGCTCGGTCCGCGATCTTGCGAGCCGAGGGGCCGTTGCGGGAAAGAGCGAGGCGCCGCTGAAAGCCGCCCGCGATGGTCGCCCTCGCCGGCGCGTGGTTCAGAAGAACTGAATTCGGACGTCGCCCGTGGCGTGAAAGCTCATGTTGTGAGCGCGGCAGAGCCGGCTCGCTCCGGCCGCCGTCGCCGACCCCATCGACAAATCAAGTGCGGAGCGCCATCTTTCTGTTGACTTGCGGATCCGCAAAATGCGAGTTTCCGATCCGCAAATTGATGCGCGATCGTCGACGTCGACGGATCGTCGTCATTTTGCTTCTGCCGGAACCGGTCCGTAGCGGCGCCTTTTCAGGCCCTAACAGTTGAGCACCGCAGCATGCTTCTGTCGCCCGACACCTCGCATCATTTCGAACTGCTCCGCATTATCGGTCACAGCTACTATGGCGGCGCCGACGTGCAGGAGTGCCTGCAGGTCGCCAGCGCTCTCACTCCCGGCGACGATGAGAGCTGGTATCGGGAATGGCATCAGCTTGCCGAGCGCGTGCAGGCCGCCGGCGATGCATCGCTGGTGCGCGGTCACCATCGCAGCGCATCGAAGGCCTACCTGCGTGCCGCGACCTACCATTTTGCCGCGGATTTCTATCTGCACGGCAATCCCGATGATCCGAGAATCCTCGCGTCCAGCCGAGCCAGTCGCCAGAGCTTCATGGCGGCCTCCAGGGGGCTCGATGTCGAAATCGACCGTGTGGAAATTCCCTTCGAGGGGACGACGCTGCCGGCCTATGTCATGAAGCGCCCCGGCCTCGTCGGTCGGCGTCCGACACTCGTCTGTCACTCGGGGTTCGATGGCACCAAGGAGGAAATTGCGATCTGGCCCGGCATGGCAGCGGCGGAGCGCGGTTATGTCGTGCTCGTGTTCGAAGGCCCGGGGCAGGGCGAAGTCGTTCGCGAACAGCGTCTGACCTTCCGCGCCGACTGGCACAATGTGGTTTCGCCGGTGATCGATTATGCGGTCGGTCGCGACGACGTCGATGCTGCGAAAATCGCGCTGATGGGCATCAGCCTCGGCGGTCTTCTGGCACCGCTGGCGGCGGCGCATGAGCACCGGTTGCGCGCGCTGATCGCCAACGGCGGGCTCTACAGCTTTTACGAGATCGTGCGCGGCCGCTATCCGGCGGAGTTGCCTGAAAAGGGCGTGTTGGAAGCGGGGCTGCGTGAGGCGGCCAAAACCAACACCACACTGCGCTGGAGCGTCAACCACGGGCGTTTCGTCTTCGGCTACAGCGATCTGCCTGACTATCTCGAACGTCTCAAGGCGTTCGAGGCGACGAATGCCGATCAGATTCGATGCGCGACGCTGGTGCTGGATGCGGAGCTCGAGGGCTTCTTCGCCGGCCAGCCGCAGAAGCTCTACGATCGTCTGAGCTGTCCGAAGACCCTGATGAATTTTACGATTGAAGAGGCCGCAGGCGCGCATTGCCAGGCCGGCGCCGAGGGCGTTGGCGCGCAAAAGATCTTCGACTGGCTCGACGAGACCATGCAAGTGACCTGACCGTCGGCATGCAGAGCGCTTTCCGTCATATGGTTGATCCTGGGGCGCGCGCTTGTATGACCGAGCAGGTGTTCGCTCAGGGGCCTTGCGGGAGGCGCGGCCTGCGTGCAGCTTCCTTGCGGTGTTGAAGCCGCGCGTGCCGCGCCGTGGCGGGAGCGAGGATCTCGGGAATGGCCTTGAAGGTTGAGCGCGTCCGCCATCTGACTGCTGCAGACATTGCTGCATGCGATTTCTCGTTTGAGGTAACCTCGGAGATGACGCCTCCGTACGAGGACTGTACCCGAGACGTCAAAGAGGTTGCCCCCTACCGAAAAGCCTATGAGTTCGAGGCTGACCTGTTCTCCTCGGACCGGGAACATGATGATTACCTGATCGCCGTGGCCAAGGACGGAGATAGGGTGCGGGGGTATCTTCTCGCGTCGCGCGGCTGGAATAACTATGCCCAGGTCGACGACCTCGCCGTCGATCGGGATGTCCGCAAGCTTGGGGTCGGCCGAGGGCTGATGGATGAGGCCGTGAGGTGGGCAAAGGAAAGCGGATTGCCCGGGGTGCGGCTTGAGACGCAATCCAACAACATGGCGGCCTGCCGTTTTTATCAGCGCTACGGCTTCACGTGCGGCGGCGTCGATCGGCTGCTTTACGCGGCCCTAGGGCACGAGCGCGAAGAGATCGCGCTGTTTTGGTATCTCATCCTGAACACGGCTTGAACGGTCTGCGTTGAGGTCAGACCATTCGCCGCGCGCAATGGCCCCGTCGGGGAGGGGCGTTCCTCGACGTTGGGAACGCGCGCAGCCATTGAGGGACGATCTCGTCCCGGTCACTACCTTGACATGTCAAGGTATATGCAGCTAGCCTTGGCCATCACACATGGGGAGGCTCGTGATGGTGACCAATACGGAGCGTTTCGTCAGTCAGCGGCAGGCTTTCGAGCAAACCTATCTGGATGACGACTGGACGCGCCTTGCGCCCTATTTTCATGACGATGTACGCTATGAAGTCATGAACATGCCGTTTCATTGCGTGGTTGAGCGGCGCGACGCCGTGTTCGCTGCAATGAGGCGATCGGTGGCGAGGTTCGATCGTCTGTGCACTCGAACGCTCGGTTACGATGCGACGCTGCTCGAAGAAGGCGACAATGTCTTCGTCTATGGGGCGATCAAATATCGCCGCGGCGACAGCCCGGAGATGGAGGTGCGCCTGTGGGAGGTCGCGACCTATCGCGACGGTCGGATCGTCCGCCTGATTGATCTCTACGATCTTGGGGCGCGCGCGGTGTATCAGAGCTGGATGGCGGCGTGGGGCGACGGCCTCGATCCGAGCTATCTGTGAGCGCGCATGGGCACCCCCAAGACACAGCGCCGGATTCGACGAAGCCGGGACGAGGCGCGCCAGCTGATCCTGGCTGCGGCGGAACAAATCCTGCGCGAAAGCGGCCCGGAGGCCGTCAATGTGCGGGCGGTCGCGACGCGGGTGGGGCTCACTGACGCGGCCGTCAATCACCATTTCGGCACGCGCGACGAATTGCTCGAAACGCTGCTACGCCATGCCGGCCGCCGCCTGAAGGACGCACTGGATGCCGCCGCGGAGCAATGGAAGGAGACCGGCGCCTCGGTGCGGCAGCTCGTGGACATCATGGCGGATCTCTATGCCGACGGAAGCTATGGTGAACTCGCGCTGCGGCTCCATCTCTCCGGCTGGCGCGACCGTGGCTCCGGCATGCTCGGAACCGTCGTGACCGTGCTGCACGAGCGGAGATCGCAGGCTTGTGTGGCGGCGGGAAGGGGGGCGCCGTCCATGGCCGAGACGCAATTCGTGGTCGGGCTGCTGCACCAGACCGTTGCGCTCGATCCGTTGTTCGGGGCCCCGTTCCGGTTCAGCGCGGGGGCGAGGCGCTCCGATGAGCCGGCCCTTGAGCAAAAGAAGAAGGCGTGGACGGCAATGTTCGAAGCGGCGCTGGCAGGTGAGCCGGCGCTGGCCGGCGGTGAGTGAGGGGCGCGCCTGCGAAGCGCGCGCGGCGAGCAGATACAGAGCGGCGGAGCTCGAAGGAACTCCGCCCGCAATCGTGCTGCGCGGCATTGATTTCAGGCCGCAGCAGCTTTGATCTCCGGCAACGGCGGTTTGCGCTCAAAGGGCTTTTTTTTAGGGGGCGCGGGCAACAATCCTTCCCGGATCGCCTGCTTCCGAGCAAGCTTGCGCGCGCGGCGAATGGCTTCGGATTTCTCGCGCGCCTTTCTCTCCGACGGCTTCTCATAGGAGCGCCGTTGCCTCATCTCCCGAAACACGCCTTCGCGCTGCATCTTCTTCTTGAGAACGCGAAGCGCCTGTTCAACGTTGTTGTCTCGTACAACGACCTGCATTGATTTTCCTCTCTTGAGGCTGCAAATGCGACACGTCCTGCAAGCAGCCAATTGCGCAGAAGCTTCATCGCGATTTTTCAGGATGGCGGCTGCAACATTCGTCGCCAGCTTCGAGGGCGATGCGCTCGACGCGCGATCCAACCTGGTGCGTCACGTGACCACTCTCGCGC
The DNA here is from genome assembly GCF_052115025.1 of Bradyrhizobium sp. 2TAF24. Classification (NCBI taxonomy): domain Bacteria; kingdom Pseudomonadati; phylum Pseudomonadota; class Alphaproteobacteria; order Hyphomicrobiales; family Nitrobacteraceae; genus Bradyrhizobium; species Bradyrhizobium sp. 2TAF24. The sequence continues at coordinate 131,220 of NZ_JBFRFW010000010.1, forward strand.
GGACAAGTCAATCGACTGGGCCTGCCAGCATTTCGGCAGATCTGATTGCAATGGCCGGCAGAAAACAAATCGGCTTATGCCCTTGTAAAGCAACGGGCAGGGTGTATATTAAACATGTTCGATCAGCCGCTGTGCCTTGTTGAATGCGCCCGCGGGCTCCTTTTCCAAAGACATCGACGAAGTTGAAAATGTCCGCGTGATTGTCGCGCGGCATACATGCGCCATTGCGCTTTGGAGAAGAAAATGACGACAGGCACCGTAAAGTGGTTCAACGGTCAGAAGGGCTTTGGATTCATTCAGCCGAGCGACGGCAGCAATGATGTGTTCGTTCACATCAGCGCCGTCGAGCGAGCCGGCCTTTCGGGTCTTGCAGAAGGCCAAAAAGTGAATTTCGAGACCAAGACCGACAAGATGCGAGGCAAGGTCAGCGCCGAGAGTCTCTCGCTGGCTTGATATCTTGGCGCCGTTTCACGGATGTACTGAAACGGCCGCTTGGCCCGCTCGATCCCCGGATTGAGCGGGTTTCGCCGTCTGCAAAACGGAGTGAAGCATGAGCGCCAGGAAAACGGCCGAGCTGTCACCCGAGAGCATCGCGCGTTCCAATCGTAAGCGCCTGGCCGCTGAAGAAGGAGCGCGGGCTTTGGCCGATGTCGAGAAACGCGCCGTCGAGATTCGCAAGAACATGGCGCGGCTTCGAGAGGTTCGCGAGGCCAAAGAAGCGGCTGACGACGCGCTTCGAGCAAGTTTACCAACCGGCGCTATCAAGAAGCTGCCAAGGAAGCGGCGAACGTAGCAGTTCGTAACGCTTGCACCAAAAGATTGGGGCCGGTCATATGTCAGAAGGAGCGGATCGTGCGTAGAACAAAGTTGGACAGCGGCGGCACGATCACTTTCCTTCTCGCGTTCGGCGCAGATCGGCAGAAGTGCCAGCTTGCGACGACTTTCAGCACGCAGAAGCAGGCCTTCAGCTATCTGCAGAAGAATCGAAGGGAGTTCGAGCGCATCGCGCGGGCGCGTCTTGCGTCAGGCGAGCTCCAAGACGGGATCGTCGTCTTGTCGATGCTTTAATCAGGACTGCAAGTTTGCCGGAGCCAGTTTGCTGATCAGAGTCGGTGACCTGCCCCCCGCGGATTAGGGCAGTATGAACTGGAGTTTTCCATTTATTGAGCCGCCCCCAAAACCACAGCCTGTGCTGGAATTTTCCGGGGTTATAAGGCACGGGGTCCATCCCGCTCGGCCGGTATGGCCGCCCGGAAGAGCATGCGGATGTGGTCACGTTCCTGGCGAGCGTGCGGGCATCCTACATCACGGGCAGCGTTGTGCGCGTCGATGGCGGTCTCATCGCCAGCATTTGAGGACGCCGCGCCAGGTCCGCGCCGTTGTCGAAAGCGGACCTGACATTGGTCACCAGGATGGCTCCCAGCCGAGGTTGGGAGCCACCCTTTCGACGAAGTCGGTCAACAGGCGGATGTTCTCGGACAGGCTGAAGGCGGGCGGCAGGAACAGAACGATCTCGTCCGCGGCGGCGAGGCCGGGATCGCCGAGGATCGCCTGGGTCACCTGGTCGGGCGTACCCTGGAAGACCGGAGAAATGCGACTGCCAGGCGGCTGGTTGGTCGGTGCGACCGGTTCAAGGGCCCCTTTGGGACGTGACGCGGCGACGCCTTGGGTCCGGCGCTCGAGGTCGTACGCGGCGTATTTTTCCCGCAGCTCGGTCGTCGTGCCGGTCAGGATCGAGGCGGCGACAGCGACCGGTGGCAGCGCCTGACCTTGTCTCTCGTGCCAGGTGGCGCGGAAGGCATCGATGCTGCGGGCCTGATACGCCCCGAAGGTCTCGTCCTCGGCGTGATCGTGCTGCACGGTGCCGGCGATCAGCCCGATCCCGAGCTCGGCGGCCTGGACCGCGGATCCCAGACTGGATGATCCCTGCCGGATTCGCGCACGCAGGGTCGGGCTGTGCGGCGTCACGCGCAACTCGGTGCCCACCGGGGCGCCTTGCCCCGGTCCGGTGACGGTGTGCAGCGCCTCGCCGCGGATCGCGGCGAGGAAGCGTGCCTGGCGGCGTCGGGCTTCCGTGCGTGCATCGGTCCCGACGGTGCCGAACACCGCGTCGAACATGGCGTTCGCCCCCGTCGCGATCGCCAGCTCCAGCCGTCCGTCGATCAGCAGGTCAGTGGTGCCGGCCGCCTCGGCGAGCAGGATCGGGTCCTGGTAGCGCATCGGGATGACGGCCGATCCCAGCGTGATGTGGGTGGTGTGCTGGCCGGCGGCGGCGAAGAACGGCAGCGGCGACGACAGATAGTGATCGAAGTGGCGCTGGTAGGCCCAGCCCGACTGGTAGCCCAGCCGCTCGGCGGCCTTGAACAGCGCGATGCCGTCGCGAAGTCCCCGCGCCGGTCCGACGTCGTCATGGAACGGCACGCGGGTGTTGAACCCGATCCGCCGCTTGACGCGGAACGGAGCCGCTGAGGTACCAGCTGGTGCGAGGATGGTCACGCGTGTTCCGCCTGTTTGACGATGGATCGGGGACGCAGGCGCGGCACGTCGCGGTTCGCGACAGCCGCGGACGGGATCGCCGCCAGCAGCGATGCGGTGTAGGGATGCTGCGGGTTGCTGAAAATTTCGGCGACTGTCCCATGCTCGACGATGCGCCCGCGGTGCATCACCGAGACGGTGTGGGCGAGCTGGCGCACGAGGGCGAGGTCGTGGGACACGAAAACATATGTCAGGCCGAGATCGACCTGCAGCGACAGCAGCACCCGGACGATATCGGCCTGGACGCTGACGTCGAGCGCCGATGTCGGTTCGTCGAGCACGATGACATCCGGCTTGAGAACCAGTGACCGGGCGATGGCCACGCGCTGGCGTTGTCCGCCCGAGAGGGCTTGCGGCTTGCGCGCGAGCAGATGTTCGTCGAGCCCGACATTGGCAAGAGCCTCGCGCACGCGTGTGGTCCGCTCCGCCCGGGTCCCGATCTTGAACCGATCCAGCGGCTCGCGCACCAGTTGCTCGACCTTCCAGGTCGGGTCGAGGGAGGTGAACGGATTCTGGTAGACGAATTGAAGATGACGTCGCGCTGCGCGCAGTGCGTCCTGCGAGCGACCGCTGATGGGCTCGCCGGCGACCGAGATGTCGCCAGAATCGGGGTCTTCGAGCCCGAGCAGCATGCGGATGGTCGTCGTCTTGCCCGAACCCGACTCGCCGACCAGCGCGTGGGTGGTGCCGGCCGGGACGGCGAACGACACATCGTCGACGGCCGTCAGTGGCTGGCCGTCGACCGTGAAGGTCTTGGTGACGGCGCTGACCTCGATCTTCGGCGCTGTGCCGGGATTGCTGCGGCGAAAGCCGGCGTCGCGCAGTTCGGCGTAACGATCCGGATTGAGTGCGGGAACGTCGGCGTGCAGCTTTCTGGCGTAGGCAGAGGCCGGTGACGAGAAGACAGAAGCCGTGCGGCCGGCCTCCTGGACGACGCCATTCCTCAGCACCACGAGTTCGTCCGCGCGCTCGGCCGCAATCGCCAGATCGTGTGTGACGAGCAGCAGGCTGATGTCGAGCTCTTGCTGCAACCGTGACAGCAGGTCGAGGATTCGCTTCTGGATCGTGACGTCGAGCGCGGAGGTCGGCTCGTCGGCGACCAGCAGCGCCGGCCGGGGCAGGACGGCGAGGCCGATCAACACCCGCTGCAGCATGCCGCCGGACAATTGGTGGGGATCGGAGTCATAGACACGGCGCGGGTTGTCGAGCCCGACCTGCGCGAACATGTCGAGGATGAGCTCGGTGCGGATGGCCTTGTCGGGTTCACCGAGGAGGGCGGCTGCCTCCTCCGCCTGGACGCCGATCGTCCGTACCGGATTGAGTGCGTTGCCGGGATCCTGCGGGACGAAGCCGATGGCGCGTCCCCGCAGCGGCCGGAATTGCCGCTCGGACAGTCCCAGCACGTCCCGGCCATCGAAGGCGATGCGGCCGGTGGCGCGTCCTTCGCTGGGCAACAGCCGCAGCACCGCCCGGGCGATGGTGGATTTGCCCGAGCCGGACTCGCCGATGAGGGCGAGGCTGTCGCCGCGGCCGAGCGAGAATCCGACATCGGTGACGACGGTGTTCGGCCCGTAGGCCACCGACAGGCGCTCGACCTGGAGCAGGGCGGTCGCCTTCTGTGCCGTCGACCGTGGAGCGCTGGCCGTGCGGATGAGAGAGGCGGTCAATCTGTCTTGCGGAGCCATCGGCTGATCCTGTTCACGGAAAGCACAGTCGCGATTGTCACGAAGGCGGGCGCATACACCAGCCACGGCCATTTGAGGTAGTCCTTGCCGATCGAGATCAGCAGGCCCCAATCCGAGGCGGGCGGCGGGTCGCCATAGCCGAGGAAGGCCAGGCTGGCGATGACCAGGATCGACAGGCCGAATTGCAGCACCGTGAGCGAGAGCACGGAGCGCGATGCATTCGGCAGCACGTGGTGCAGCAGGATGTACCAGCGCGAGCCGCCCTGCAGGAAGGAGGCCTCGACGAAAGTGGCCTTCCGGATCTTGATGACTTCCGAGCGCATCACGCGGGCGAAGACGGCGATCGCGGATACGCCGGTCGCGATGGCGGTGTTGGTGGTGTCGAAACCCAGCGCCGTGACAATGATGACGGCGAGCAGGAAACTCGGAATCGCCAGCAGGATGTCGACGAGGCGCGCGAGCACGATGTCGACCCAGCCGCCAAGGAAGCCTGCCAGCAGCCCGATGAAGCCGCCGGCGACAACGCCGATGACCACGGCGATGAGCGCGCTCGTCACCGAAGAAGCCGTGCCATGAACGACGCGGGCGTAGAGATCGCGGCCGAGGTGGTCTGTGCCGAACCAGTGGGCGGTATTGGGGGCCAGCAGCTTTTCAGCGGGAATGCCGTTGATCGGATCATGGCTGGTGAACAGGCCGGGGGCGAGCGACCAGGCGATTACCAGTGCGATCATCAAAAACGATAATACGACGGTTGGCGGCATCCGCAGGGCGGCGAGCCGGCTGGTCACCGTGGCGCGCGGCGTGGAGGAGAGGGAGGTCATGGTCATGGCGTCACCGCTCCGGGCGTGCCGGCGGTGGGTGTTGTGTCGGCTGCCGCTGGCAGGCGCCGGGCATCCCCCAACAGCTTCACGCGTGGGTCGAGCAGCGGGTAGGCTAGATCGGCGAGCAGGTTGACGAGCACGAACACCACGGCAGCGAGCGATACGACCGCCTGCAGCACGGGCAGGTCCTGCGTGGCAGCCGAGCGCTGCACCAGGCTGCCGATGCCGGTGCGTCCGAAGACGGTCTCGGTGATCAGCGAGCCACCGAGCAGTTCGCCGATGGTCAGCGCGATGACGCTGACGACCGGGAGCGACGACGGCTTGAGAAGGTGTCTGATGAAGAGACGGGTCTGTCCGAGGCCGCGGCTGCGGGCGACGGCGATATATTCCTGTCGCGACTCGTGGTCGAGATTGGCGATCAGGACCTCGGCGATCTGTGCGGAGATGGGGATGCCGAGCGCGATCGCCGCGAAGAACGTCGCCCAGGCGCTCTCGGGCTCGATCACGCGGAACAGGCCGAGCTGGAATCCGAAGGCGTGGATCAGCACCAGCCCGATCACGAAGTTCGGCACCGACAGGAACAGCGACGGCAAGGCCCGCAGTACGCCCTGTCCCAGCCGCCGGGGCAGGAATTGCGTGCCGTAGGCGATCGCAACAGCGAGCAGCAGCGCCACGGCGAGGCCCGCAGACGCCAGGATCAAGGTCGAGGGCAGCACCTCGGCGATCAGCGTCGATACCGGCCGGGTCGATCGCATCGACAAGCCGAGGTCGCCGGTCACGAAGTGGGAGATGGAAGTCCCCAACTGGACCAGAAGTGGCTTGTCCAGGCCCTGGGCGGCAATGATGGCCCTGATCTGATCCTCGGTGAAGCCGTTCTGCGGGTCGCGCAGGATATTGGTGATCGGATCGCCCGGCAGAATGCTGACGACGACGAACGTAAAGACGTACGTCAGCACAATGACGGCGATTGCCTGGGCGAGACGTTTGGCGGCATCCGCCAGATAGGCATTCTTCATGCGCGGGGCCTCTTCACGCCGCCTTGGCAGGCCGCGGGCTCTCAGGTCTTCGTGGCCGTGTAGTAGCTGGCATAGGCGATGCCGTTGTAGGTCTCGCCCTTGAGCTTCGGCGACTGCACGTAAATGCGCTGGACGATCTGCGTTCGCGGGATGAAGTAGCCCTGCGCGAGGACGTAGGTCTGCAATTCGTCGAGAAGCGGGGTGCGGATCTCGATCGAGCCGGCACCGGCGATCCGGTCGCGCAGATCGTTGAGCGTCTTGTCGCTTTCACCGAGGGCGAACCAGTTTTCGCCATTGTTGGCATCGGTCAGGATGCTGGCCACGGTTCCGGCGTCGATGAAGCTGCGGGTCACCTCGTAGGCCGGCACGGCCGGACCACCGACGAGAACCTTCTGGCCGAACGTGACGACGTCATAGGCACGGATGTCGACTTTCCAGCCGATCCGGCCGAGCTGCTGGGCGATGAGCTCGTCGACCGCCTTGGCGGTCGCGAGATAGGGGTTGGAGTAGAGCGTCAGCGACAGCGGCTTTCCGTCCCTGGTGCGGATGCCGCGGGGACCTTTGGTCCAGCCGGCCTCATCGAGAAGCTTTTCGGCCTTGCCGGGGTTATAGGCGAGCAGGTCGCTGTGGTCGGTTGCGCCGGGAACGTTGCTCTGGATGAAGGAGGTCGCGAGCTTCCAGTCCGGCGTGTAGACGGTATCGATGATCTCCTGACGATTGATCGCGGCCTGGAGCGCCTGGCGCACCCGGACGTCGTCGTATGGCGCGAGCTTGGTGTTGATCGCCCAGCCGTTGACGAAGCCGAGGTAGCGCGGCGTCGCGACAGTGAAGCCGAGCTCCTTGAGAGACTTCAACTCCTGCGGCGACGGGCTGTAGGCGACGTCCGCCTGGCCGGATTGTACGGCCGAGACCCGCAGCGAAGGCTCGGACACCACCTTGTAGGTGATGGAATCGAGATGGGCCGGGCCGGTGTGGCCGACTGCGGCCGGACCCCAGTTGTAATCCCTGCGCTTCACCAGCTTGACGAAGTCGCCCTCCTTCCACGACGCGACGAGGTAGGGATCGCTGCCCGAGACCTTGGCGAGGTCCGCCTGCTGCGGGGCGGGCAGGGCGATGGTTTTCGGCGAGATCAGGATCGAGCCGTGGTAGCCGAGCGTCGGGATGAAGCCCAGCGTCGGCGCTTTGAAGAACACCTTCACGGTGGCCGCGTCGGTCGCTTCGGCGCGGGCGTAGGTCTTGGGAAAGAGGCCGATCGGATTGATGCCTTCCTTGACGCGGCCGGCGTACCAGATGTCGAGGTTGGCGACGACCGCGGCCGCATCGAGTGGAGTGCCGTCGGAGAACGTCACGCCGCTCCTGAGATGAAGGGTGAACTCGGTCGCATCGGCGTTCTGCTCCCATTTTTCAGCGAGCCAGGGGCTGACCTTGCCGTCGGCGTCGACATAGACGAGCTTGTCGGTGACATGGCCCCAGATATGGCCCTGGAAACTTGAAATTGCGCTGTTGTTGGGAATCCAGGTCGGCCCGAGCGAGTCGATGAGGAAGACAACGTCCCCGCCAGTCGGCCCGGAGAGCGGCTCGTTCGCCGTCAGGCCCGGGCGTGGCAGCGCGCTCGCCGCGGCCAGCGTGGCGGTCGCGGCCAGCAGGCGGCGGCGCGACAGCGATAGCGAAGAAAAGCGGTCGGTCATGAAGAGATCCTGAGGGTTCGGGGCGCGCCCTGCCGTTGCAGGGTGGATTGAGGGGGAGGGGCGAGGTCGCTTCCGTTCGGAACGGTTGCGAGGTGTGGGCTGTCGCGCAGTCCGGTCGCTGCGGCCGTGTCGCCAGGGCGCGCAAGAGCCGCCCGGCCGAGAATGGCAATCACGATGTCCTCCTGCGGCGCATGCACGAGCACCGACTGGATGTCGCGGAAGTGGCGTTCGAGGCTGCCGCCGCCGCTGAGGCCGGGATTGCCGAGCGCGCCGACGGCGATCTGGACCGCCTGCCGCAACTGGCGACCGGCGAGCACCCGGGCGCGCAGCAGCTTCTCGGGCTCGCCCTCGGCATGATCGACGGCGTCGAAGATCAGCTGACGTGCGCCGCCGACCAGGAGATCGATTTCGCCGGCGAGTGTGATGAAGCGTTCGGTGCGCGCGACGGGATAGCCGAGATTGGCGGGGACGCGATCCTCCGCGAAAGCGCGGAAGGCGTCCTGCGCCGCCTCGGCGACGCCGAGATAGATCGCCGTGAGGACCAGCGTGGCGGCCGCGTGGGCGCGATTGTCCTGCTGTGCCACATCCGCAGCCGTCAGGCCGATCACATCATCGCGGCCGACCTCCACCTCGCCGAATTCGACGTCGTGGGAGCCGGTGGCCCGCATGCCGAGGCTTTTCCAGTTCCTGACGATGCGGATGCCGGCGGCGGCGGCCGGCACCACGAAGGTGCCGACACGCGGCGGGCTCTCGTCGGTGCTGGCCCAGACAAGAAAGTACGACAGACCCTCGCATCCGGTAACGAAACGCTTGGTGCCGCTGATCGACCAGCCGCGGGTGGTGCGGCGGGCGACAGTCTGCGGCAGACCGCCACGCGCCGGCGAGCCGAGTTCCGGTTCTCCCCGCGCCGCATTGAGGAGCACGGGTCCTTGCCTTCCTTCCGCGAGCACCCGGCGATAGAGCGCCTCGGGCCATTCGCCGCGCTGCGTCTGGTGGCGATGGCTGAAAAGCGTCATCAGGCTGATGAGTGCGACGGAGGGATCGCCGCGCCCGAGTGCGGCGGTGAGCCGGGCGAGATCTCCGAGCGGGATGTTCCGGCCGCCGTATCGTTCAGCGACCGTCAACTCGAGCAGTCCGGCCTGGTGGACGGCTTCGATGCCCTCACGCGGGAAGGCCGCGGTGGCATCCGCGGCCGGCGCCGCGGCGCCAAGCCTGGCCACGACGCTGGCCAGTTCGATCCCCGCGACGACCGGTCCGTCCTGACGATGTTGGTCAGGCATGGACGGGCTCTTGGACGGTGCGGCGTTCGAGTTCGGCACGGACGAGGGGCAGGACGTAGCGTCCGTAATCGATGGCGTCGTTGAGATTGTCGTAGCCGCGAATGGAGATCAGGTCCGCGCCGAGGTCGATATAGTCGAGGATGGAATCGGCGATGGTCTGCGGTGAGCCGACCAGAGCGGTCGACGCGCCGCGCGCGTTGGTCGCCGTGACCGTCGGGTACCACAATGCGTGGTCATGCACCTCGCCGCGTGCTGCGATCTGCAGAAGCCGCTGGGATCCGACATTTTGTGGCGGGCCATTGGAGAGAGGGCGTGTCGGAGGCCCTTTGGCGGCATTCGCCTTGAGCGTCTCGAGCACCCGGTGCGCTTTCGCCCAGGCGAGCTCGTCGGTCTCGGCGACGATGGGGCGAAACGTCACCCAGATGCGCGGACGATCCTTGCGGCCGGCCTTCGCGGCCTCGTCATGAATGCGATCGATCTGCTCCCGGGTTTCCTTGAGAGGTTCGCCCCACAGACCGAAGATATCAGCCAGCGAGCCGCCCACCCGGTAAGCGTCGTCGGATGAGCCGCCCACCGACACGGGGATGGTTCCGTTCACCGGCAGGACCGCGTTGCTGAAGCCCTTGAACTGATAGTATTTGCCGTCGAAGTCGAACGGCGTGGATGATTGCCAGGCTCGCCGCAGGATGCGGATGTATTCTTCGGTCCGCTCGTAGCGCTGCTCTTTGGTCAGAAAGTCGCCCTCGCGCGCCTGCTCGACGGCATCGCCGCCGGCGATGAAGTGGACGACGACGCGGCCGCCGCTCAATTGATCCAGTGTCGCCAGCGCCCTTGCCGCGACGGTTGGATAGACCGTGTTGGGGCGGAGCGCGATGATCGGCCGCACGTGCCTGGTGTGGGCGATCACCGTCGCACCGAGCACGAAGGGATCGAAAGACGATGAGTGATACGGCAGCAGCGTATAGTTGAAGCCCGCCTCGTCCAGTGTCCGGGCGTAGCGCGCGAAATAGATGGGGTCGAGCGGGGCGCCGGGGCGAGGATCGAGATCGCTCGAGCTGTTCGCGTAGCTTGCGCTGATGAATTCCACGGTCATGGGGACGATGCTGCTTCGATGAAAGCGAAATCATATCGCCAACCGTCACCGGCCGCACCGTTGCACTGTGCTGCGTTTTTAACATTTTTTATCTATTATATAGATTATTATTCCACTGTTGCGTCCAGAGATTGCGGCTGTCAGGTCTGTGCCGGCGGAAGGTCACTGCGACGCTGCGTCGGGTTTCGGCGAGACGATTCTGAATTTTCTCTCGCTCGTCTTCGGCCGGCGGTTGTGATCGTCGAGGCATTCCGCGAGCATATCGATGGACCGCGCCAGCTGGATCTCGCTCACGAAGTTTGCGTAGCCCAGAAGCAGGCCCTGCTTGGGCTGCGCGCTGATATATCTCGAAGACAGATCGGAGACCGCGAGGCCTTTGCGGCTCGCGGCGTTGCGGATCGCGCTGTCGCTCCCTGCAGTATGCGTTGTTGCGAACAGATGCAGGCCGCAACTTTTGGGGCACACCGACAGCTGCAAGCCGAGGCGCGCGGTCAGGGCGTCGATCACCATCTTTCGCCGGGCGGTGCAAATGATGCGCGATTTCTTTAGATGAAGTGCGAAATGTCCTTCGGACATGAAGCTCGCGAGCACTTTCTGCTGCAAGATGGAAATTCCGTCGAGCATGGTGTCGGCGGCTTCCCGAAGGGGGGCGACCGCCGTATCCGGAGAGACGATGTAGGCGATCCGCAGGTTCGGATGCAGGGTCTTGCTGAAAGTACCGAGGTAGAAGGTGCGACCGTAGGCGTCGAGGTTGTGTAGTGTCGGCAGATGCTTGCCCTCGAAACAGAATTCGTTGTCGTAATCGTCTTCCACGATCCATGCGCCGGCCTCGGCAGCCCACTCGATCAGCGCGGTTCTGCGCCGCAATGACATACTGACGCCAAGCGGGCTCTGTTTGGTCGGCGTGGTAATCGCCATGCCGCCCTGCGCGCCGTATCGCCTGCCATGGTCGACGTCGATGCCCTCGGAGTCCACGGGGACAGGCAGGATATGCACCCCCAGTCGCTTGAGAACAGCTGAAGTCGGTGGATACCCCGGATCCTCGATCCAGGCCGATCGCTCCCGTGGCAGCACCGCGTGGAGGAGCAGGCCCAGCGACTGGCGATAGCCTCCGGTCACGAACACCTGCTCCGGGCTGCACCGAATCCCCCGGGCCACACCGAGATATCCGCATATTGCTTTCCGCAGCCCGTAATACCCCTGAACGTCATCAACCAGTTCGCTCATTTCCACACGGTCTCGCAGAATGCGCTGATTGATCTTGAGCCAGGCAGCCCGCGGAAAGATGTCGATCGCAGGAACGGACGTCTGGAACGGGCGCATCCCGCCGTGTTGTGCCGACAGCCCGAGATCATGGTCGGTGGTTTGATCCGGCGATGCATCCCGGAGAGATCCGGCTGTTGCGAGCGTCGGGGCGGCAGGAAGGACATTCTGCACGACCGGCTTGCGGGGGGCGACATAGGACACCGTCGTGCCAGACTGCCCATGGCTGACAAGAAGCCCTTCTCCGACAAGGAGGTCGTAAGCCCGCTCGATTGTCGCGCGCGCGAGGCCGAGCTCGGAAGCGAGGGTCCTGATCGACGGAACACGGGCGCCGTAGGGATAAACGCCCTGCAGGATCGCGTCTTTCAGGCGCTGATAGACCTCGCGATAGCGGGCCTGATGAGTTGTGACCTGAAATGGAGCTTCGCGGGCCGGCCGGGACATTCTTTGCACGGGAGCTCCTTCCAACTGGTAGTGGCTGGTAATCAAAGGCATCGTGCGTGTCGGGGATGACGACGATGCCGTCGGCGTCAGTCGTGCGCAGCGCGACCGGCCCGCACGGCGTGAGGCTCAGGTCAAAGGAATGGTGGTCCGCGATGCCCGCAACCAGGCGGTGATGTCCTGCGCCTCGCTCTTCCCCGGCGTCGGACTAGATTTTCCGTCGCATCAGCAGCACACCGACAATTCCGGAAAGAGAGATGCATGCCAGAATTCCCATCAGCAAGTTGTAGCCGGCGTGGGAATAGACATGGACGCCACCGCGCGTGAGGCCGCCCCAGGTCTGGCTGAGTGCAAATCCGAGAATGGGCTGGAGGCCGGCGGTCAGCAGTCCTGCCGACGTCGTATTGATCGCCGCGCCGGTACCGAGGCGTGCGACCGAATAGATGCTCCTGACGGCTTTGAGGATCATCGGCGTCATGCCACCGGCGATGAGGCCGAGCGCGGTGAAACTGGCGACGACGGTGCCGAGGCCCATCCATCCGGACACCGCGGGGGCCAGCAGGACGAGGCTCGCCGTGCGGACGAGGCACATCGTGACGTGCACGCGTCTCAGGGAGCGTGTGCGGTCCGCAATGAAGCCAAAGCCGATGGAGCCGATCATGCAACTCGTCATGAACAGCAACAGAATCGATGTTGCGCTGTGGCGCGGAAGGTCCAGCGTGTCCATCAGCAGCGGGACTCCCCAGACGCCCGAGATCGTGGTCACAGTGATGAAGTGCGACGAAAACGTCAGCAGACATCCCCAGCTCTCCCGACGTTTCAGTTCGGCAATGGCAGACGTCAAGACGGCCGCAAGAGTTGCCGGTCGAATGATGCCGTCCTGGCGCGGCAGGACGCGGGCAGCGAGGGCAAGGTTGATACAAGACAACAGGCCGATGACAGCAAAACTCGTTCGCCAGCCTGCGGAAGCGACGGCGACGGCGAGCGGCGTGGCGGCGAGAGCGCCCCCCGCGTATCCCGACAGCTGCGAGAGGCCCGACATGAGTCCGAACTGGCGTTCCCGGAATTGTTGCGCGACCAGCTTGATCAGGGCCGTGAAGATCAGTGCGTCGCCGCAGGCGATGGCAAATCGTGAGACAAACGCGAACGGCACGCTGGTCGACGCGGCGAACAGCAATGTGCCGACCGAGGATGCGGCCAGGCTCCATACAACGAGTTTCTTGACGCCGAATGTGTCGACGAGAACACCCGCGGGAAACTGCATCAGCATGTAGCCAATGAAGTAGGACGATGCGATGACGCCGAGTCCATCTGCTCCGATGCCGAAGTCGCGTGCCAGTTCGTCGCTGATCGTCTGCGGGCACACCCGCTGCAGGAAAGCGACGGCGTATGCGCAGGAGACGCAGCCCCAGCCGATGAGATTTCGTCGCGCGGGGGATGCCGCAAGCCGGGCGGAATTGATCAGCATGATGCCGGTCTGAACTTAAGTCGACGGCCGTGCGATGGTTCCAATCGTGAAGATCGCATCTCGCGTGTCCGGAATCACGCGCCTGAATGTCGCCGTGAGCTCGCCGTCGGATTCATAGGCTGGCTGGCTATGGTAGGTGATGTTCGGGTAGGAGTTGCGGATGATCATGTCCGGGAATTCGAGCTCCCGATCCGGATAAAGCGTGCGAGCGATCTGGATGGCCGCATCTTTCAATGTGTCGTCGCCGATGCCCTCCGACAATGACGGCAACAGCCGTTTGCAGACCCGTGCATGGGCGCTCCAGGCAACCGGATTGCGAGTTCTCCAGGTGTAGTAGATCTCCGATCCCGCGGGCACGGCGGACAGCTCGGCATCGAGGATGCCTTTCAGCAGCAGCCCGAACAGCCCCTTGCGCTGATGTTCCGGCCTGAGTTCGATTCCCGAACGACAGATTGCCGGCTGATTGTTGATCGTGAGCCGGCGCCATATGGAAAATCCGGCGATGTCATTGTCAAGTCGGACGAGGCCGATGCCGTACCCATCCTTGAACGGCGTCTCCGATGCGGACCACCAGGGGCTATCGAGACGCCAGTTCGTCGAAATGATCTCGTTGAGCAAGTCGATGATCCCCGACCTGCAATGCCCGGGAATGTCGACGGCAGAACGAAAGACATCGAGTTGATAGGAGCCGAGGCGGTGAGAGTGGGGTGCCGCGCCATTGTGTTTGCTGAACTGCTGCATCAGTGGCTTCCCTCGATCGTCGCAGTCCGCGTTGAGTACAGGACCGCAATCATGATGGCGAGTGAAAATCTGGCGACAACCTGAAGAAGAAAAGTTTGTGGTGCGGGGCGCGCGGATGGGAGCTGAGGCGTTCTCTGCGGGCGCGTTGCAGCCATCGTTTCTTTCAGCTCTCGCCTGTGCTCGCACGACACGACGGGCGGTGGCGATGTGTGGCGAAGGAATTGGCGGGCCCGCTTTCGACGGACCGTCGCTGCCATGGCCCTATGCAATCGGCGAACCATGTCCCTTTGGCATCATGGTCGCGCTTCTATGGTGCTGGTCGAACGGCAGGTGGTGTCGTGCAGGAGTCGGTGTCGATGGCGGCTGTATCCGGACGTGAGGTCCGGCGTCGCGGCGGCGCCGTCGTCAGTCTCGCCGCGCAGCGATGATCGAGGGCGCCTGCGCAATGCAGGCGACCGGAGTGGCGCGGGCGAAAGGCAACAGTCTTCGGAGGCGGGTGGTCTGGTGGAGCACGATTCCTGCCCGCTCGGGTTGGGCAGATATCGATCCCGCCAGCGCTGTTTTATCAAATGAAAATTCGAGAAATCTGGCTCTATCCGGTGAAGGGGCTCCGTGGGCGGTCGGTCCCGGATGCACGTGTCGAGCCATGGGGATTGGCTGCCGACAGGCGATGGATGGTCGTCGATGCAAGCGGACGCTTCGTGACCCAGCGCAAGCTCGCCATCCTGTCGACCATCGGCGCATGCCTATCGCCCGATGGGCTTCTGCTGTCGGGACCTGACGGCTCCTCGGTCAAGCTGCGCGTGCCCGAGCCGGCGGAACGGAGCAAGGTATCGGTGTGGGACGATCACACGGCAGCGGTGCTCGCCAACCACGACGCCAATACATGGATCAGCAGGCTTCTCGATGGCGATTACCGTCTCGTCTACATGGAAAGTCCCGGCACCGCACGTCCGGTCGACCCGAGGTTTGGAATAGCCACGGACCGGGTCTCGTTTGCAGACGAGTTTCCACTGCTGCTGGTCAACAAGGCATCGCTCGATGACCTGAATGCGCGCCTGGAGCATCCGGTCGACGTCAGGCGCTTCAGGGCGAACGTCGTCGTGGAGGACGCTGTGGCCTGGGCCGAGGATGGCTGGCGGGCGCTCGAGTTCGGGGGCGTGAGATTTCGCGTCGCCAAACCCTGCTCGCGGTGTGCGGTCATTACGATCGACCAGGAGCAGGGCCGCAGGTCGCGCGACAACGAGCCGCTGCGAACCCTTGCAACGTTCAGGCGAAATGCGCGTGGCGAGGTGATCTTTGGTCAATACCTGATCCCCGACGGTTCTGGCCGCATCAGGACCGGCGATGCCGTCAGGTGCGTGCGCTAGCGCGCGGGCCCCAGGGGATCGGTCGACGTGCATGTCATGGCTGGCCGTCGGAAGTGTCGCGAGCGGAGCGTCGGAATCATGGCGCCGCTCTCATCGCCGACGCGACGATGTGTGATGGAGATGACCCGATCTTTTTCCGACGTTATGGCCTGCCATGACCTGCCGTGATCGGCGACGCATGGCCCTTCAGGACCGCACGGCCTCTGCCGTATGGCTGATCTCTCCCGAAGACGGATCGATGCAAACGTGAGAGGCAGAGCACATGAGCCTAGTCGAGCAGACACAGGTCCTGAGGAGGTTTGAACGGACAAGCTGGCAGGGGAGGTGCTTCACACAACTGGCCGAGCGTTTGACACCGCCATCCGAGTTTCCCTGTATTTTCTCCCAAAATGCCTTTGGCCGCGGCCTCCTGCTGTTCTCCTTCGTGGATGACGGCTCGCCGCATGGTCTTGCCCGGGCGGCGGAAGATCTCTCGTCCTATGTCGAGCTGTCGCGGGATTGGGACGGCAAGGTCAGCACCGCGCGTCCGCTGGTGGTGGCGTTCTCGCGTGATGTCGCATCGGCGCAGGATGTTTCCGGTTACCACGACATCGGTTGGCGGATCTTGCAGGGCTGGCACGAGATCGACCGAACGCCATGGCCGGACGGTGTCGCAACCGATCCGCATTCGCCCTTCTGGACCATGTGCTTCAATGGCATGCAGCTGTTCGTCAACATGAGCAATCCTGCTCATGTCCGCCGGCGCAGCCGAAATCTCGGCGACAGCCTGCTGTTCATCGTCAATCCGCGCGAGCGGTTCGACATCGTGGCCGGCGATACGCCTGAGGGGCGCCGGGTCCGCCAGCGAATCCGCGACCGCATCGAGCGTTATGACGGCATCGGCCATAGTCCGCAGCTGGGCAGCTACGCCGCCGGCGAGATCGAGTGGTGGCAATACGGGGTCATCGAGGAAAACCGCGAGCGTACGGATCGCTGCCCGTTCCTCCACAAGAAGGCAGTCGCCTGATGAATTCAGGCGTTGGTCCAGATCGCGCGCGATGATGCGTCATGGGCTCCCCTTGCATCGGCGTGGCGGCGTCATTCGCGGCTTTCGACGCCGTCGAGATACCGGTGGACGTGTTGTCTGCGGCAGGACGACGCGTGATGAAATTGTCGGGATCGCCTTCGTGGGAAAACAGAGATCGCGTCGGCGGCGCCGGCGTGGTGGGTTTATCGCTTTTTCGCGACGGCGCTCGACACCGGGCGCAGATGGAAACATCATCGCGGATCTTGTGATCAGCATATCAATTGGGGTGGGCACTGGAATGGCGCCTGAGGCATTGTTTTGGCCGGACGCCGTCGCGAAGGCGAGCGGGTCGTGACGCCACCACCGTTCTTGACCATCGATGGTGTCAGCAAGCGCTTCGGTGAGGTCCGCGTCCTGGAGCGTGTTTCGCTGGACATCGCCCGCGGCGAGTTCTTGACGTTGCTGGGGCCGTCCGGCTCGGGCAAGTCGACGTTGCTGGGCGTTCTCGCCGGCTTCTCTGCGCCGGATCAGGGGTGTGTCTGCCTCGATGGCGCGGACATCACCCACCTGCCGCCGGAGGCACGTCGCTTCGGTGTCGTTCCACAAGGCTACGGCCTGTTTCCTCATCTCACGGTCTACGAGAACGTGGCGTTTCCGCTGCGGGTTCGCGGCGTCTCCAACGCCGGCATCGTCCGCCGGGTCGGGGATGTGCTGGAGCTTCTGCAGATCGGCGGCCTCGGTAGCCGGCGGCCCAAGCAGCTGTCCGGCGGACAACAGCAGCGCGCCGCGCTGGCGCGGGCCCTGGCATTCGAGCCGAAGCTGTTGTTGCTCGACGAGCCCATGAGCGCGCTCGACGCGTCGCTGCGGCGTGATCTGCAGGGCGAACTGGTTCGGCTGCATCGGGAGGTCGGAACGACGTTCGTCTACGTCACCCACGATCAGGAGGAGGCGCTCGCTCTGTCCGATCGCATTGCCGTGTTGAATCGGGGGCGCGTGGAGCAGCTCGGCCCGCCTCGGGCGATCTACGATCATCCGGCGAGCCGCTTCGTCGCGAGCTTTCTCGGCAAGAACAATCTGCTGAAAGCGGTGGCTGCCGGCGCGATCGACGGCCGGCCCCAATTCCACTGGAACGGCTATCGGATTGCGGCGGGGGCCTCGGTGTCAGCAGAGGTCGCTGGAGCGGCGTTCGTCGGGCCTTGCGTGCTCACGATTCGGCCGGAAAACATTGCCGTCGTCCCGGCGGGGCAGGCGTGGCCGGGCCTCGAAGAGCAGGTCCAGGGCAGGGTCGTCAGTCAGACCTATCACGGCGCCTCGGTGGATATCGTGGTCGCTGTCGGGCAGGAAACGCTGACGGTCACGCGGCCGGCGGCGGCCTGGTCGGGCGCGCCGGGGGAGGACATCTCACTCGCTTTCGACGCCGAGCGGCTGTGGCGCCTGCCGGGGGATGGCATGGTCGCAGTCGGTGCCCCGGCCGTGGTACGGGAGCTTGTGGCATGACGTCGACGCTGGCGCTGCAGGGCGAAGCGGCGCGGGGCGATATCCAGGATGTGCTGGTGCGGAGGCGATCGGCCCAGGACGTTCTGTTGACTGCTGCCGTCCTGGCGCTGGTGCTGTGCTATCTCCTGCCGCTGTCCGGGGTCGTTGCGCTGAGCTTCCTGACGCCGGTCCCTGGCATCGGCAACTATGGAGCGCTTCTCCAGAACCAGACGGTTCGTTCGGTCGTCGGCAATACGCTGTGGATCAGCGCGCTGACAGTCAGCATCACATTGATCCTGGCGTATGTGACGGCCTATGGCCTGGTGCAGGCCGGTCCGTTCGCCCGCAAGCTGATGCTGGCCTGTGTGTTGCTGCCTTTGTGGATTTCCGTCCTGGTTCGCAACTACGCCTGGATTGCATTGCTGTCACCAGGCGGAATTGCCAACAGCATCTTGCTGGGGTGGGGTTGGCTGGATCATCCGCTGTCGCTGGTGCGCAATACGTTCGGGGTCGTATTGGGCATGGTCCACTACATGCTGCCGTACGCGATCCTGCCGATCTATGCGCAGATGATCCGTATCGATGCGACGCTGCCACGGATGGCGCGTTCGCTTGGCGCAAACCGGCTGCAGGCATTCGTGCGCGTGTTCTTGCCGCTGTCGCGCCCGGGCGTGGCTGCCGCGGCATTTCTGGTGTCGATCATGTCGCTCGGCTTCTATGTCACTCCGGCGATCCTGGGTGGCGGAAAAACCGTCATGGTCGCCGAGTTCATCTCCGTCCAGGTGACGGAGACGTTGCGGTGGGACATCGCCACGACCTTGAGCACGCTGCTGCTTGTGGTCACGGGCGGGCTCGTGTGGCGGTTCAGCCACCTGCTCGACATGGCGACGGCGAAGCCTGTCACATGAGTGCGCATGCGCTGCGTGGCTCACTGGCGCCGGGGCCGATTGCGGCCGCCGCCGTCGCTGTCTCGGCCTTTCTCGTTCTGCCGCTGGTCGCCATCGTGCCGATGTCGTTCAGCGATACCCGGTTTCTGTCGCTGCCGCGCGATGGCTGGTCCATTCTGCATTATCGGCGGCTGTTCGGCGATCCGGCCTGGCACGACAGCCTGCTGCACAGCGTCGGCGTCGCGGTGCCTGCCGCGTGTCTCGCGCTGGTGTTCGGGCTCGCGTTCTGTTTGGGAGCCTGGCAGCGTCAGGGCGCCGTGGTTCGTGTCCTGCGGGTTCTGATGCTCGGGCCGCTGATCGTGCCCGCGATCATTCATGCGGTCGCCTACCATCGCATGCTGTCGCTGCTGGGACTGTTCGACAGCTTTGCCGGCACGGTGCTTGTTCATGCGGTCAAGGGCCTGCCGTTCGTCGTGCTGTCGATCTCGGCTGCCCTGTCGACGGTGAATCCGATGACTCTGCAACTGGCGCGCAGCCTCGGCGCGTCACAGGCCCGGGCGATCTGGTCGACGCTGGTGCCGCAGATCCACCAGGGGATGGCGATCGGCTTCATCCTGGCGTTTGTGACCTCGTGGGACGAGGTCGTCGTGACGCTGTTCATTACCAGCCGGCATGTGAACACGCTGCCCAAGCAGATCTGGCAGAGCCTGTTCCTCAATCTCGATCCCGCGGTCGCCGCGCTCGGCACCCTCACGCTGCTGGCGACGCTGCTGGTGGTCTTGGCGATGTCGTTGCGCGGCCATCGCGATCGTGCCCTGGCCGGCGCTTCGGAAGACGGTTTGAACTGAAAGGAAATGATGACTATGTCCGAGATTTTCCAGGATCCTGACTATCTGCGTCATCTCGCGAAGTCGGTGCGGCGTGAGACGCACGGCAAGACCGTTCATCGCCGCCACTTTCTCCAGCTGCTGTCGGCGCTCGGCATCGGCACGGGGACGCTCGGCTTCGTCGCATCGGCGAGCGCGCAGCAGAAGGAGCTCGTCGTCGCCAATTGGGGAGGCGATGCGCTGGCGGTGCACCGTGACGTCCTTGCCGCGGAATTCGCCAAGCGCTACCCGGGCAGCCGCGTGGCTTTCGATACCACCGGCCCGACGCCGGGAAAAATCAAGGCCATGGTCGAATCCGGCAACATCGCTTGGGACGTGGCTGACCGAAACTTGCTCTCGGCACTGGAACTTGGTCGTCAGGGGCTGC
Organism: Bradyrhizobium sp. 2TAF24; assembly: GCF_052115025.1. NCBI lineage: Bacteria > Pseudomonadati > Pseudomonadota > Alphaproteobacteria > Hyphomicrobiales > Nitrobacteraceae > Bradyrhizobium > Bradyrhizobium sp. 2TAF24. The sequence continues at coordinate 151,244 of NZ_JBFRFW010000010.1, forward strand.
TCGAGAAAGTCGATGAAAGCATCGTCGACATCAATGCGGTGCCCAGCCAGTTCCGCACCGAATGGGGTGTCGGCTCGTACCTGTTCTCCTATGTCATTGCCTACGATACCGCTCGCTTTGGCGCGGCGCCGCCACGGACCTGGAAGGATTTCTGGGACACGCAGAATTTCAAGGGCAAACGTGCGCTTCGCAACAATGTCGAGGGGATTCTCGAATCGGCGTTGCTGGCTGATGGGGTCGCGCGCGACAAGCTCTATCCGCTGGATGTCGCGCGCGGGCTGGAAAAGGTGCGGGCCATCAAGAAGGACACGATCTTCTACAACAACGCTTCGGACGCCCAGCAGTTGCTGCGGTCGGGGGAGGTGTCGGCGGGCAGTCTCTGGAGTACGCGTGCGCAGGGCGTGAAGGAAGACACCAAAGGGCGGGTCGACTATCATTTCAATGAAGGCATTCTGCTGATCGCCGCCTGGAACGTCTTGAAGGGCGCGAAGAACAGCAAGGACGCCTGGCGCTGGGTTGCGCTGTCGCAAGATTCTGCATTGCAGGTGGTCCTGCTGGCCCGGCTCGGGTGGGGGCCGGTCAATCCGGCCGCCAACAAGCTGGTTCCGGCCGAGTTGCAGGGGCAAAATCCCGGATCGCCCGAGAACGTCGCGCGCCAGATCGCTGTCGATGCCGAATGGTATGCGCGCAACTATTTCGAGGTCCAGAACAAGTACCTCGACGTGCTCGCGACATGAGCGCGGTTTTGAACGGCGCTCTCGATGCCACCGCGCCGCTGACCTTCATGGGGGCGCCGTATGCGCCCGTGCTGCCGCCGGCATCACGGGTTGTCGTCGCCGGAGTGCCGTTCGATGGCGGCCAGCATGCGACGCGGCTTGGTTCTCGCCTGGGTCCGCGCAGCGTGCGTGAGCAATCGCTGCAGTTGCGCGCTGTCGATCCGGATGCCGATCTCGATGTTCTGGCGGCTCTGGGGCTCGTCGATGTCGGCGACGTCCGCGTGACGCATGGCGATCTCGATGCGTCCCAGCGCAGCGTCGCCGATTTCGCCGGGGCGTTGCTGGACGCCGGGGCGCTGCCGGTGATGATCGGTGGTGACGGCAGCATCACCTTGCCGTTGCTCCAGGCGGTGTCGCGGCGCCATCCCGGGCTTGCGGTGGTCCATCTCGATGCGCACACCGACGCCTATCCATTGGCCGGAAATGTCGGGCCGGCGGCGTTTCACCGGGCCGCGGAAGCCGGCCTTCTGGAGCCGGCGGCGTCGTTCCACATCGGTTTGCGCGGCCCTGTCGCGGCGACAGGGCTCTATGCCCATGCTCGCCAGCTCGGCTATCAACTGGTGACGGTGGCGGAACTGCTGGAGCGTGGCATCGCGTCGGTGCTCGACGATGTCCATCGCCGCATCGGCGATCGTCCAACGTATATCTGCTGGGACATGGACGTCTTCGATCCCACCGTTGCGCCAGGGGTCATCACGCCCAGCTGGGATGGCATTACGGCCCGCGAAGGCTTGCAGATCGCAAGGTTGCTGCGCCGGCTGAACATCGTTGCGATCGACGTCAACTGTGTCAGCCCAGTCCACGATGCCGCTGGTCTTGCGGCCTTTCTCTGCGCCCGCATCATCTTTGAATTTCTCGCCGGCCTTGCGATCTCGCGCCGGCCGCCCGGGAGGCTGTGATCGTCATGAATGTCGTGTCCCACCCCACGCAGGTCGATGGAACATCTTCGCGCAACGGTGCGCACCTGATCCGCACCGCGGAGGAAGCGCTGGCGATCGCGCGCCGGCTCGCTCCCGTGCTTGCCGCCGGCGCGTCCGAGCGCGACAGCCAGCGCCGCCTGCCGCACGACGAGGTCAGGCAGTTCGTCGGCAGCGGCTTGTGGGGCATCGGCATCCGCTCCGAATTCGGTGGGGCCGGTGTTTCATTCGAGACAATCATCGAAGTCGTCGCGACCATTTCGGAAGCCGATCCATCGATCGGACAGCTGCCGCAGAACAATTACCTTCTGCTTGAGAACCTTCATCGGATCGGAACGGAAGCGCAAAAGCGCTTCCTGTTTGCGGAGGTGTTGCGCGGCAAGGTCATCGGAAACGCGTTTGCCGAGGCCGGCGGGAAGGACGTGCAGGATATCCGGGGCCGGATCCGCCGCACCCCGGCGGGCCTGCGATTGAACGCGCACAAGGTCTATTGCACCAACGCATTGTTCGCGGACTGGATCCCCATCTCCGGTGTCGATGATGATGGCAATATCGTCTACGCCTACGTGCCGCGAGGCGCCGCCGGGCTCACGGTTCTCGACGATTGGAGCGGATTCGGGCAACGGACGTCGGCAAGCGGTACCATCATTGCCGAGAACGTCGAGGTCGATCCGGCCTATGTCATTGAACGCCACAAATCGGCGGCGAAGCCGGGGCTGAGCGGGCCGTTCGCCCAGCTCTTGCATGCGGCCATTGATCTGGGGATTGCGCGGGCCTCGTTTGCCGATGCCGTGCGGCTGGCCCGTTCAGCATCACGTCCGTGGATCGACAGCGGACTGGAGCGAGCGCAGGACGATCCCCACACCATTGCGCTGCTTGGCGATCTGCAAATTCGCGTGCACGCCGCCAATGCGATGGTGGAACGGGCCGCCCGCATCCTCGATGCGGTGCGGGACCATCATGACCAGGCTGATGTCGCGCGTGCGTCCGTTGCGGTCGCGGAAGCCAAGGTGCTGGCCAACGATGTCGCGTTGTTTGCGTCGTCCAAGCTGTTCGAGTTCGGTGGCGCAAGCAGCGCGCGGACGAGTCTCAACCTCGATCGGCACTGGCGCAATGCACGCACGCACACGCTGCATGATCCCGTGCGCTGGAAATATCATCTGATCGGCAACTATGTTCTCAACGACAGGAATCCGCCGCTCCATAACTGGGCCTGAGGAGAGGGCTGTTGCGGAGGCCGCTCCAGCCGCAAGAATGCAGGGGGACGCGGTCCGGCCGGCATTGTGATGCGACCAGGTTGAGCCGGCAGGGGATTGGGCCGGCGATCCATGCCGCGTCCCGACCGGGAGCGAGCCGGCTTCTCGCTGGCGCTGACCGCCGACGTGCGCTTTGCGGCGCCGGACGTGCGCATGAATGAGGCTACATCCGGGTCGGCGTCGGTGGTCGCGACATGGGCTCGGGTTACCTGCTGCCGCGGCTGGCCGACCTTGAGCCGCCCCCAAAAACCAGGCCAGCCTATGTCGTTTCCGACACCGGTAAGGCGGGCAAGTAAGAGCCGTCGGGCAAAACTTGATGGTAAATATCGAGCAGGGGGAGACGCGAAGTGGTGGCGCGCACACTAGTGCAGTGGGTTAGCGCGTCCTCGTCGCTACCCGAATCGCTTGGGCCGTTGCCGCACGACTGACATTCTCGATGATCCGGTGGATTTGCATCAGGAGATGATCTGCGGCGGGTGTCAGAGGCAATCCCGCCCGTCGGATGACGTAGAGGTCAGGGCCGTCGAATTGTTCCTCGATCGGTATGAAGCACAAAAGATCGCGCAGGAATGCAGTTTCGGCGAATGCCTTGGGCAATAAGGCGACCATGTCGCTGTTGATCAACAGCTCAAGGGCCGCAAAGGTGTTTTCGCAATGCACGACACTGCGTGGTCTGCTGAGGCCGCGAGAGGCGAAGATTGCATCGAATTCGCTCTTGAGCGGTCCGCTGACGGAGGTTGAGATCCAGTCCTGATCCAGCAGAGCTTCAAGATGCCGGGCGCCGAGCATTGGATGCCCCCGGCGACATGTCACCACCCGGGTGCTTGTGAAGACCTTGTCCACCACGATGTCCTCGCCAAACCCGTCCGGCGGCACCGGGCCGACAACGAAGTCGAGTTCACCGCTGCGGAGAAGCGGGACGGTCAATGCTGCCCTGCCGTCCGTGATTCGCATCTCCAGCTGCGGGTAGCGACGCCGGAAGGTCCGTAGCGTCGCCGAAAGAAACATCGCCGTTGCCGCGGGAGATAGGCCAATGGCCACGCGACCGCCAATGCCGGCATTGAGCTGAGAGACGGATTCTTTGGCGCGGCGCAACTCCTCGATCACGAGCTGCGCATGAGGCAGCAATGCCTCACCAGAGGGCGTCAAGACGACCCCGCGCGCGCTTCGCTCAAACAGAGGCGCCCCAAGCTCTTCCTCGAGCGTCTGAATGCTCTTGGTCAGAGAAGGCTGGGCAATCGATATCTCGCGCGCTGCCGCGCGCAAGCTGCCGAACTTCGCGACGGCGACGAAATCTCGAAGCTGATGAGGTTTCAAAACGTGATCAATCCCAGCGATCAGGTGAGCATAAATCCCATCTTCTTGGTGATCACAAAACCTGTCAACAGAGAACACAACAAACGGGCGCGGCGGCCGGTCAAAGGCCCTTCGGCGACTCGGATGAACAAATGCGCGGTGCCGCAAGGCGTCGCCGGGAGCAGAAGCGCTTATGATATTCGCGCAGGATTCGGCGAGAGCCGTGAAGTGGGTGTATGCCCCGTCGGCCAGCGATTGTTCGGCTGTGATGGTCGTCGCCGACGCGACGAATGCCGGACATTGCAGTGAGGCAGCGTCGCCCTGTCTGGCGCGCTCCGGCGTCTCCGACCAGGCACGGTAGCGGCATGTCCAGTCGTCGTGCTCGTCCGGACGTCCGCCGGGTGCAGGGAGTCGTCGTGGTCGGCGCCGGCCCGGTTGGTTTGACCCTCGCGATGGATTTGGCCTGGCGTGGTGTCCCCGTTGTCGTGCTTGAGCAGCGTGGTGAGGAAGACCCGGCTGCTCCAAAATGCAACACGACCAGCGCGCGGACGATGGAAATCCTGCGTCGTCTGGGGTGCTCCGAGGACTATCGGAGGTGCGGGCTGCCGCCGGATTATCCGAATGATGTGGTCTATGCCACGTGCTTTAGCGGTGGCCATGAGCTGGCGCGCCTCAATCTGCCTGCGTCGGGCGAGCGCTGGGGCGCCGACCGCTTCGCTTTCGACGGCGAATGGCCCTCGGCCGAGCGGCCGCATCGCGCCAGTCAAATGTATCTCGAGCGGGTTCTGCGGTCCCACGCCGCGCGGTTTGATCTGATTGACCTGCGTTTCGACCACGAGTTGCTCGATGTGGTCCAGCGCGAGGATCTCGTCGAGCTGACCGTCGGGACAGGTGATGCGGGGGCGATCGAGACGTTCGCCGCGCCCTTCGTTGTCGGGTGCGACGGTAGCCATTCGACCGTGCGGCACAAAATGGGTGTCCGCATGGTCGGCGCCGCGCCGACGTCGGCCAATGTATGGGCCATCTTCCTGAAGTGCCCGGAACTCGTGGCGCGCGGACCTCAGCCGCGGGCCTGGATGAGCTGGATCATCGGCTCGAAGGCGCGAGGGATGATCTGCGCCATCAATGGGACCGATACGTGGCTGGTTCACTGCACCGTCCCGCCGGGCATGGAGCACGATGACTTCGATTGGCACCAGGGTGTGCGCGATCTGCTGGGAATGGACGTTCCATTCGAGGTGATCGCCACCGAGAAATGGCGCCTCTCTCGCGCGGTGGCCGAACAGTATCGGGTTGGGAACGTGTTCCTGGCGGGAGATGCCGCGCATTCGTGGCCGCCGTTTGCTGGATTTGGCATGAACTCGGGTATCGAGGATGCGGTGGGCTTGGGTTGGATGCTCGCCGGCGTTCTGCAGGGATGGGCGCCCGCGACCCTGCTCGACAGTTACGACGCTGAACGCAAGCGTGTCGGTGAGCGGGTGTCGCGCGCCGCGGAAGCGATGGTCATGGCACAGCGCGAGATCGTCAACCATCCCGATCATCGCCACAATATCGATCGGCAGGGTGATGTCGCCAGAGCGTCCCGGGAATACATCGGCCGAAGGCTGCTGGCCGTGGATAGTCAGCAGTTCAATCCTGTCGGGCTGAACTTCGGCATCTGCTACGATCAGTCGCCCATCATCTGTTATGACGGAGCTGTGCAGCCGGAATTCGCAGTGGGCAAGTATCAGCCTTCGACGGCGCCGGGATGTCGTGCTCCTCATTTTGTTCTGGCAGATGGCTCGCCGCTCTATGACCTCCTTGGAGCGAGCTTCACCCTCCTGCGGACCGATCCGGCGATCGATGTCGCGCGATTCCTGCACAGCGCGGGCCAACGTCGCATTCCGCTTCTCGTCATCGACATTGGCCATGAGCCGAAGGCGATGGCTCTTTACAAACACAAGCTGCTGATCGTGCGTCCCGATCAACGGGTCGCCTGGCGGGCCGACCGAATGCCATCGGACCCTGACGCGGTGCTGGCGCGGGTGACCGGTGATGGAGCCAGGGGTGTTACAGGACACATGAGCAATGGAGAGCCGAATGTCGTTCAATGATTGGTCTGCGCTGCGTGAAAAGCGGCTGGCGGCGATGTCGCCGCGCGCGCGTGAGCGGCTCCAGCGGCGGATCAAGTCGATGCCGCCTTTCGAGGAGCTCGGTGTCGCCGGCCTTCGAGGCTTCCTTGATCATTTCATGGCGGCAGAGCTGGCTCCAGGCATCCGGCGCCGCGATATTGCAGTGCCCGGCCCGGCGGGATCCATTCCGGTGCGTGTCTATCGACCGGACGGCGCCACTGAACCGCTCGGAATCTGCATCCATCATCATGGTGGCGGCTTCATCGCCGGTGGAGGCTTCGACGCCTACGACGCTTTCAACTCCCGTCTCGCCAAGGAGGTGAACTGCCTGGTGGTGCACCCCGATTTTCGGCTCCCGCCAGAACACAAATTTCCGGCCGGTCTTGAGGACTGCTGGGCGGTTCTGAAGTGGGTTGCGCAGTATGGCGCCGAACTTGGAGGAGATCCCAGCAAGATCGCGGTCGGGGGAGGGTGCACGGGGGCGACCCTTTCGACCGTGCTGGCGCTGATGGCTCGTGATGCCGGCGGCCCGCACATCAAGTTTCAATGGCTGTTCGACGCGTACCTCGATGCTCGGTTCGACTATCAGTCGCAGGTCGAGAACGGTGAGGGTTACTTCCTGTCCCTGGAGGACAATAAGTGGGTCACCAGGCGATATCTCGAGCACCCTGAGCAGCGCTGGGACTGGCGGGTCTCACCGATTCTGGCCGGCAGTGTTCGCGGCGTCGCGCCGGCTCTGATCGTGGCGGGTGAGTTCGACATCCTGCGCGATGAGATGAGGCACTACGCCAACCGGCTGAGCGATGCGGGAGTGCCGGTCGAGCACTACTGCTACGCCGGCGAAGGCCACGCCTTCAGTTCTGGTCATGATCCCGACGATCTTTCCGAGGCGGGACGTGACGCGCATGCCCGCCGGATCGCCGGTCTGCAGCGCGCATTCAAAAGCTGAAAAGGAAAACAGCATGCCCCTCAAGCTTGCCTATATGGGTCTGAATGCGACTGATCTCAAGGCCTGGCGGACGTTCGGTTCGGTCATTGGCTTTCATATCGAGGACGCCGACAACACGTTGCTTTTCCGCCTGGACGAGAAGGCCCGGCGCATCATCATCCGGCGCACATCTGAAGACGATTACGCCTATTGTGGCTGGGACGTCGGCTCGGCCGAGGCTTACGCGGCGCGGATCGATATCCTGCGCGCCGGTGGTGTCGAGGTTGTCGAAGGCGACGCTGCCGGTGCCCGCGAGCGGGCCGTGGAGGCCTATGCAGGCTTTACCGATCCGAGCGGATTTCGCCAGGAAATTGCCTTCGGGATAAAGGACGCGGCCACGCCATTCAGATCGGAGTATGTCAAGAATGGCTTCTCGACCGGCGATGGTGGCTTTGGCCACATCCTGGTGAAGGTCAGCGATTACCGGGCGAGCGAGGCGTTTGCGTTGCGGTTTCTCGACGGCAAACTCAGCGATCATGTCGTGGTCGGAGAGGGGGCAGGGCGGACGGAGATGGCCTTCATTCACATGAATGAGCGCCATCATTCGATCGCCTTCTTCGAGGGGAGCATTCCGGCCCCCAAGAAGATCCATCATTTCATGGTCGAGGTGCCGACCTTCGAAGATGTCGGTCGAACCTATGATCGTGTTCGGGCGGCGGGCGTTCCCATCGGGTTGTCGATCGGTCAGCACTCGAACGACCGTGAGCTGTCGTTCTACTGCATTACACCAAGCGGTATCTGGCTGGAGGTCGGCGCGGGCGGGGTGCGGATCGATGATACCGCCTGGCAGCCCAGCCTCTACGACAATCCCAGCTCATGGGGCCATCAATTCGGGGGCTGAGCTCATCGCTTCAATCCATGCACATGAGATCACGGATGATCACCGCTTTTGATACACCAGCCGGTCGTACGATCAGCCTCGCGGACGGACATTGCGTCCACATCGTGGATGAGGGATGCGGGCGGCCGATAGTCTTTCTGCATGGCGCGGGCCCTGGCGCGTCAGGATGGAGCAATTTTCGCCAGAACATCCCCCATTTCGTGGCCTCGGGTTATCGATGCCTGGCACCAGATCTTCTCGGGTTCGGGCAATCGAGCAAGCCGCAGAACATCGATTATACGTTCAGTGTCTTTGGTCGCGCGCTGGCCGAAGCGCTCGCACAGCTCGGCGTTGACAGTTGCATGCTCGTCGGCAACTCGCTTGGAGGAGCCATCGCTATCCGAATGGCCATCGAATATCCGGATCTGGTTTCCAAGCTGGTCGTGATGGCCCCGGCATGGCTCGATGAGCGCGATGCGGTGATCAGCACCCAGGGTGTCCGCGCCATGACCGGAGCCTTTTCGGGGCCTGAAGGGGTCACGCGCGACAAGATCCGCGCAGTATTCGAGCTGATGTTTGCCGGCGGCCAGCACATCACTGACGATCTCGTCGAGGAGCGCTTTCTGGCCGCGCAGCAGCAAAGCAGCGCGATCTACCGCCAGATCCGGGGCGAGAACCTTGCGCCGTTGCTAAGCAAGATCCGCCAGCCCGTTCTGGCGCTGTGGGGCGTCGAAGACCGGTTCAATCCCGTGGGAGGCGCGTACAAGATTGCCGAAGGCTGTCCGGACGCTCGCGTCATCATCAGGAGCAATTGCGGACATTGGTTCATGATCGAGCACCGCGAAATGTTCGATCGCGAGCTGCTCGCATTTCTTCGCGAATAATCGGCGCGCCGGAATTAGCGTCGTTCGGTCGGCTCGCGAAGCCGCGGGGGGGGGGGCGCGTCGCCGCGCCGGAAACTGTTGAGAGGATACCGTTATGAACAGATTGGACGTGATCGAGAACGTTGCCGTCCAGCTCGCAACCGCCGAACGCGAGGGAAAGCCGATTGCTCCCATCGGAGACATTGTGGGGCGCGGCGATGTATCCGCGGCCTATGCAGTTCAGGCTGCAGTCACTCGCTCAGGCCTTGCGATCGGCCGTCGTCGCGTGGGGCGAAAGATCGGTCTGACGTCCAGGGCGGTTCAGGCTCAGCTCGGAGTTGAGCAACCCGATTATGGAGTTCTGTTCGCCGACATGGCGATCGACGATGGCGATCGCATCGCAGCCAATACTCTCATTCAGCCGCGCATCGAGGCAGAGATTGCCCTCGTTCTGTCTCGCGATCTTCCGGCGGCCGATACGACCTCGGCCGAGCTGCTGAGGGCTGTCGATCATGCGGTGGCTGCGCTCGAGATCGTCGATAGCCGTATTGTCGATTGGCAAATCAGCATCGTCGATACCATCGCTGACAACGGGTCGAGCGCGCGATTTGTGCTGGGCCTGGAGCCTCGTCGTCTCACCGACCTGAACCTCGAAACGTGTGGAATGGCGTTGAGCCGTAACGGAGACGTGGTTTCCGTCGGTGCAGGAGTCGCGTGCCTCGGGCATCCGTTGCGATCTGCGCTCTGGCTCGCTCGCACAATGGCCGCGGCGGGGGAGCCGCTCCGGGCCGGAGAGGTTATTCTGACCGGGGCACTTGGTCCAATGGTTTCCGTTGCTGCAGGCGATTACTTCGAGGCGCGGATCGGCGGGTTTGCGCCCGTTCGGGTCAGTTTCCAGTAGAGCGCGGCAGCGGATCAGCAGGTCTTTTGGTGAAGGACTCAAGTGGTGGCGGGTGCCGACCCGCTGCGACATGACGATGCATAAACATGGAAGAGAGGGCATATGACGGCGCACGGGTTTGAAAGCATCGATGGCCTGGTGGAGGCCTATTATCAGGGCATGTACGCGGCCGATGGCGAGCTGCTGCGTCGCGCGTTTGATGCAAGCGCGCGCATCTGCGGCTTCTTTGCCGATCGTTACGTGGAAGCGGATCTCGACCAGTTCATATCGCGCCTGACGTCGGGACCGAGCCCGCAATCCCTGGGGCAGCCGTATCATCTGGAGGTCATCACGACGTTGACCGACGGCAGCATCGCGACGGTCGTTGTTCGCGACAGTCTTCATGGCATGACTTTTGTCGACCATCTCAGCCTGATCCGTGGCGACAAGAGTTGGAAGATCGTGAGCAAATCCTACACAACGCCGACGGCGCTACCGACTGGTCGAGGTTGATGATGATGTCGACAAACCTGCAATCGGTCGACGTCGAGCTCGATCGTCAAGATGGCCTTGGCCTGGCGCAACTCGTCCGTTCGCGGCAGCTCAGTGCGCTCGAGCTGCTGGAAGCGGTGATCGCACGCGCGGAGCGGCTGAACCCGCAGCTCAACTTTATCGCCACGCGCATGTACGATAGAGCGCGGGCGACGGCTGCCGAACCACGCTTCTCTGGGGCCTTCGCCGGGGTTCCTCTCGCCGTGAAGGAGCTCGGCGCAATGGTTCAGGGGGCCCCGGCCACTGCGGGCAGCCGCCTGATGGCGGGTGCCGTCGCCCCGTTCAACAATGAATTGGTCGGCCGGTTGCGTGCGCAAGGTTTCAATCTGTTCTGCTCCACGACATCTCCGGAGCTGGGCCTCCATTTCGTGACCGAGTCCGCATTGCATGGCATCACCCGAAATCCCTGGAACCCCGCCTTGACGCCGGGGGGATCGAGCGGCGGTTCGGCTGCCCTGGTTGCGTCGGGGGTCGCTCCGATCGCACATGCGAATGACGGTGGCGGCTCGACCCGCGTCCCCGCATCGTTCTGTGGCCTGTTTGGCATGAAGGCGACCCGCGCCAGATCTCCCGCTGGCCCCATGATGGAGGTCTTCGGCGGCATGGTGAGCGACAGTGCCGTGAGCCGATCCGTGCGTGACAGCGCTGCATTTCTCGATGGGATCTCTGGACCGGAGGTTGGCTCACCGTACTGGGCGCCGCCAAAGGCGGGGCCATACCTCGCGGAAGTGGGGCAGGATCCGGGCCGGCTGCGCATTGCGTTGATGCGCGGCTATCCGGGGCGCCCGGTCGACCCGGAATGCGTGGCGGCCGTCGAGGACGCGGCGAGGCTTTGCGAGGAACTCGGCCACGATGTGGTCGACGATCAACCCGCGATCGATTTCGACACCATGTCGCGCGCGCACTATCTGATTGCGGCCGCAGCAACCGCCGCGATGGTCGAGATGATCGCAGGCATGCGCGGCCAGGCTGTGAAAGAGGATGAGCTCGAACCCCTGACGCACATGTTCCTCAGTGAGGCCCGGCGCACGTCGGCGGTGGATCACGCGCGAGCGATCATGGCAGCACGTGAAGTCGGCCGCCAGTTCTCGCTGTTCATGGAGGGATATGACGTGCTTCTCAGTCCGACGGTCGCACGGCGTTCGGTCGAAGTCGGCGAATTCCAATTCACGGACGCCGGCGGGGCTCTCGAGGACGCTCGCGTGCGGCTGATGAGTTTCGCCAATCTCACGCCATTGCAGAACGTCACCGGGCATCCCGCCGCTTCGGTACCACTGTTCTGGGCTGCGGATGGTCATCCGATCGGCGTTCAGATTGGTGGCCGGTTCGGGCGCGAGGATGTCTTGTTCCGTCTGGCGGGGCAGCTCGAAGCCGCGCGTCCGTGGCGCCACAGGCGCCCCATCGTGTCCGCTTCCACGTCCCTCGCGTCATGAGGCGCTGTTCGCGCATGAAGGCGGGTGCGGCGGGCCACCCTAAACCTTAGGGCTTCTTGCGAGTGATAGCTGAGAGTTCGGCTCTCCCTCGCACGATCGCTCAAGATTCAAAGCGACCAGATGTGCTGTGGCACCGCCGGTCTTCGCTGACGCGAAGCCGGAACGGGAAGTGGCGCGCCATGTCCACGTACTGGTGAGGTCGGGCAACAGTCCAGAAGATAGCAAACTCAACAATGTTTACTTGATGGGGAGGGAAAGCAATGAGGACGTCAAACACGAGTAGAGCGTTAGTGGAGACAAGACAGGCGTGGCCCTGCGGATCCGCAGCCGCACTTTTTGTTGTTCTTCTGTTGGCATGTGAACAGCCGGCGGCAGCGGCAGCAGGCTATGCGGAGCCTGAATCCGGGCAAGCAAAGCCGACGTCGGTGGCAAAGAAGCGCACGAAGACAACGGCCAAGAATCGGCTTGAAATGCCGGCCCCCGCGCTCGCAAGGAAAGTTGCGCCGAATTCAGATTCTGATGTTGTGCCTCAAAAGTCGCTGGCAGAACTCAATGAGCGTTATGGGGTCAAGGGGTGGAACATTCCGTACCCATCATACCAGGACTCGCTTCTGCAGGATGCGGGCGGATGGCGCTCTGCTCTCGCCTCGGTCGGGTTGGGATTCCAGGCGTATAACGTTGCGATATTTTCCAACAATATGCTGAACACTCCAACGCAGGTGCCGAGCACTTTCCCGCCTTGTACCGCTCGATATGCCCAAGCATCTGGCACGCTCTGTGCAGGAAACCAGATCTATTTTGGCCAGCGGCCGAGCTACATCAGCACGCCCATCGTTTCGCTCACCTACGACCTCAGCCGCTGGGGAGTGCCTGATGGGCAGTTGATCGTATCCGGGCAGCACAGTATCAGCAACGACGCGGCCTTCATGCCGAACCTTCTCCAGGTTGCCGAGCTGGCCTGGTATCAGACACTGTTCGACAAGAAGGTGGAGGTGAAGTTCGGGTACGTCGACAACAGTCACGAGTTCATCGGCACCTTCGTCGGATCCAACTTTGCGAGCACATTTGGTCCGAGCGCGGCGATTCCCATCGAGTTGGGTCTGTCGATCGCTCCAACGCCAACTTTCAGAACGACATGGCATGTTACCGACACGATCTATGTCGAGAGCGCGGTCCAGCGTAGCCTGGCGATCACTGGTCCCACGGGCAACGTGGTTTTCGACGAAGCGCTGACCAATCCGACTGGCCTGAACTGGAATGGGCCCGCAGGAACCCGGATGCTGTCGATCAGCGAGCTCGGCTACAAGCGGGAGGCGAGTCCGGGAAGCCCGCAGACATGGGCAAGACTTGATGTTCTCTACAACAATTCCTCGTTCAGGGATCTCTCCAAGCTGACGACGGATCCGAATGCGACGCGCGATGGAAATTTTGGCGCGACGTTCCTGCTTGACCGGCAGCTATGGCAGCAGGATCCGTCGTCGCGTTTCACCGCCTACAGAGGGATTTATGGCGGCATATCCGTCATGTACGCGTCGCCCGAGATGACGGCCATTTCGCAGTATTACGAGGGGCGGGCCTACTGGATCGGGCCATTTGATAGCCGTCCGACCGATATGATCTCCGTCGTCTATGCGCGGAACGTGGTCAGTCACTACCTGGCCGATGTGACCAACCTGCTGTCGTCTTTAACCGGGGTCTATGCGGCGCGAAACTCGAATTCCGTCACGGCGTCCTACACGGCCCATTTGCGGCCGGGTCTCTGGGGGACGCTCGGCGTGAGCTATACGGATCACCCGAGCTTCGCCTACTTCAAGACCGAGGGCAGTTCCCTGAGCTTTCTCGCGTCGATCGTTGCGAACCTGTAGCCGGTATCTCCACAAGAAGTGCAGTCGACGCGGTTGATTGCAAAGCTGAAACAGACCGGGCCTCTTTCGTTTCGTTCGTCGAATTGGGGAGGCCCGGTTTTCGCCGCGATTGCTGGCCTCGTCTGAAGCCATCACGCGCTCCCCGGACGTCGCCGTCAATCGCGGCGGCGCGGATGCATGGCATTCATATTCGCTGCGTCGGGAGGGCGAATTAAATGTCGAAGAGTTTTATCTAGGAGGACAAGCATGAGCAAGAAAATGAGCGTGGAGCGTGCAACCGAGTTCGGCAGTTCATGGAACAGCAGGGATCCGGACCTTGTCGCAAGCTTCTTTATCGATGATGGCGTTTATCATGCCTCTGTGGGGCCGGATCATCTCGGCAAAAGCTACTTTGGCAGGGAGGACATCCGCAAAGGCGCCAAAGCATTTTTCGATCGGTTTCCTGACGGAAGATTCGAGAATCTGAAGGTGGTCGTCGCGGGTGACATCGGGACATTTGAGTGGGACTTCGTCGCGACGGATTCGGCGGGAACGCTGGTGAGCACCGCGGGCTGCGACCTGCTTGAGTTCAGTGGCGAGATGATCGCGAAGAAGAACGCGTTTCGGAAAGCGCGCTGATCGGAGAGAAATCTCCATCGGCATTCGGTGTCCATCGGGAAAGAAGCAGAATTATTCATGTTCTATCGACCTGAAAAGAACGATCACGGTTTGAGATTCAATCCAATGAAGGCGCTGGTGATACCGCGGCCCATCGGATGGATCACGGCGATGAGCGCTCAGGGCGACATCAACCTGTCGCCATACTCGTTTTTTAATTTGCTGTCGGTGAATCCTGACATCGTTGGATTCGCGTCCGAGGGGCGCAAGGACGCACTGGTCTTTGCCGAGGAAACGAAAGAGTTCGTTTGCAACCTGGCGACGTGGGATCATCGCGATGCGATGAACGGCACGGCGAGGCCAGCGCCGCGCGGTGAGAACGAGATGATCAGCGCCGGCCTTGAGGCGGAGCCGTCCGTGTTGGTGGCGCCACCGCGGGTGAAAGGCGCTCCCATTGCTCTCGAGTGCAAATGGTTGCAGACGATTCCTCTCAATCCGTTGGATGGAAGCGCGTCGCGGTATGATCTTGTTCTCGGCCAAGTTGTCGGCGTCTATATCGATGATCGATACATCAAGGACGGGATCGTCGACAGTGCCGCAATGAAGCCGATCGCGCGGGCGGGCTACCATGATTATTTCGTGTCGGACACGTCGACGAAATTCTCGATGCACTGGCGCGCGTGACGGGAAACGGCGAGAACGGAGGCGGGGCGAAATGACTTTGGTGAAAATCGGCCGGGCATCGAAAATGCGGCCGATTTGACCTAGCCATTTGGTCCCCCCCCCTCGCTGAGTGTCACGGTGACTGCGACGATCGACGTGGTGACGGACGAGATTGCTTGATCATCGATGCGCCGGCGATCTGCAAGAGGGGCGCATGACTTCAATCCAAGCCGCGCGGTCGGCGCCGCCTTCCAGGCGCTGCCCGGCGCCAGCTTCGTCGTGGGCGGCGCGGCTCAGGCCAGTGACTCCGTGTTGACTACCGCCTCCGCCGAATGGAAATGGCTCAACGGCTGGTCCGCGGCGGCCACCTTCGAGGGCGAGTTCTCGAACGTGACGCAGAGCTACGCCGGCAAGGGTGTCGCGCGTTACGCGTGGCGAGCAGCGCAGCTCGCACAAAGAATATTTATAGAGAGATCAACGCTATGCGGGCGGCGTGTGGACGTCTGCCCGCGCGTGCGCGGTTGATCCCGGAGGGGCATCAAGTGGCTCTGCGTCGATTGGAGGCAGCTGGGGCGCGCCCCGCGTCCTGGATCCAGATTCTGCTCGAATTCCAGCGGGACTGGACCCGGCACGAGACTTACGATGGTGCACGAGCGATCGTGGAGGCTCAGGCTGACGGCTATGGCATCGGTCTAGCTTGCGCGCGCGACATGATTCATCCGGTGTGACGTTTACCCTTCCAGCCTCGCGCGCCTCCAGGCGCCGGGGCTGGTCCCGACGTTTCGTGTGAAGACCCTTGTGAAGTAGCTTTGATCTACGAAGCCACAGATCAGTGCGATATCAGCCAGCGGCAGCTTGGTTGTGAGCAGGAGGCGTTTCGCTTCGTCAATTCGCATGCGTGAAAGAAATTCATGCGGCGCGATGCCAGTCGTGCATTTGAAGGAGCGCGCGAAGTAGCTCGGTGACAATCGGCACTCTGCTGCGATGTCCGCAATCGTCAAGGGGCTGGAAAATCGGGCCCGCATGATCTCCTTGGCGCGGCGCTCCTGCCACGGTGCCAATCCGCCTTGAACGGCGGCATCCCGCGCGCGAAGGCCGCCGTAGGTCTGAGCAAAATGAGCCAGCAGGCTCAATCCGACCTGATCGACAAACAGTTGATTGGTCGTCCGCTCTTGTTGGACGGCGGTCAGCAGAAGCGCCGACAGCGCTGATACGGTTGGATCGCGCTCATCGCGCGTCCATTTGAGCGTAGCGATGGGCTTCGCGCCATGCTCGTGAGCAAACTCGTCGAGAGCCGTCCGCGGGATATAATACTGCACAACGTCGAATTGGCCTCTGAACTCGCATTGGGGATTGTCGCGAAGATCAATGGCGCTGACGGTGTCGGCACCAAATGCGGCCGAATAACGTGGCCGCCCGGCGAGCCAGCAGGAATGGCGCTCCAGGTCCTTGAGCTGGTGCAGAATGCTGAAGGCTGGCTCCGAAGGGATCGGGGTCGTGCGATCCCGCGAGATGCGCGAGCAGCTCACCCGCGTCGCTGCGAGCGTCAAATGTCCCTGACGCTTGACCTCAAGAAAGCAATCGCCCTCCATTTCGAGGTGGCTGCTGAGGCGCCGGCCAAAGAACCCGTCCGGCATGGTGTCTGCATTATCGGTCATCAGGGTTCTACGGTTATCGTGTACTGGTTTACGAAGCGAGATCGTGTGGTCGAATCTCGCCTCCCGGTTGCATGAACGCACGCTCGCAGGCACCTGGCGGATCTCGATGCCTGATTGGTTTCCAGTTCCGACCTGAACCGAACTTTGACAACTGTCAAGCCGACATGAACCAAAGTATGAGGCTGGCAAGAGCGGCTCTTGGCGAGATGTTCATCTCAATTCCAAGAGTTCTGCACGCCTCGCACACAGTTCACTTGTCGACGCGACGGTTGGCCGCGGCCGAAGTATTGCAGTCGTTTTAAGGAAGCGACGGGAGAATGGATTGCAGCTCGGGACGACGCTCTTCTAAAAAGGGTGGTAATGCCAATCCCGTTCCGAGCCGATCGGGGGATTCATCGATTGCAAACCCCGGACCATCTGTCGCAATCTCAAAAAGGATGCCGCACGGGGCGCGGAAGCCAATTGCGGTCAAGTATGTTCGCTGAATCCGTTCCGTAACCGAAATATTGTAGGTCTTGGCAAGTTTATCCGCCATATCAGAGAGATCATTCTCGTCCGTAGCGCGGAAAGCAACGTGTCGGATCGTTCCTCCTCCAAGGCGCCCGCGGGAGGAGGGGCCAATGGTACGGAGTGTGACAGAGCCGCCAAGCCCCTCATGCGCAATGAAGCGCGTACAGTTGTCGACCTGCAAGATCCGATCGAAGCCGAAGACATCTTGAAGGATATCGATTGTCGCGTCCGCCTCCCGCATGGAGAGAGTTACCTCCTGGAGGCCGTGGACCAAAGGAAACGCATGGGTCGATACCGACGAAGAGAGCGGCGTCCCCGTCGCTTCCCTCAAGGCGATCGACGTCCCGTCCGGATCGGCAAGCAGGATCATCGGCTCTCCGAACGGAGATTGGTCCGACATGCAGGGCACATTGGCGGCCGTGAGGCGTTCGATCCAGAATCCGATCGATCCTTCGGGAATGCGGAAGGTCGTTTGGCAGACTTCACCGACGCCGACGAGACCTTGAGGTACACAACGCCAGGCAAGGGTACTGATAATGGTGCCGGGGCGCCCCAGCGGGTCGCCATAATAGATGTGGTAGCTACCCGGATCGTCGTAGCACACCGTCTTTTTGACACGGCTCAGTCCGAGAATGGCCGCATAGAAACGCGCGGAGCGATTTACATCTCCGATAATCGTCGTGACATGATGCAATCCTCGAGAGCGCACGTGAGTATCCCAGGTTAATTACCGCGGTGAGCGCCTTCGAGCCAAATGAGTGAAATTATTGCGTAACCGAATTGCTCGGATGGCGGAATTCGACATCTGTTTGAGGATCCAGGTCGAGGTAGATGCAGCTCTCATCATTGTTTTCAGATAGAGAGCCGATCGCCCTTCGCCGTCTTGTATTTTTCGCCGGACAATTTGGAGGGAGGGGAGTGGGACCGGTCAAAATGACCAAAGAGTGGACAAAATACCAGAAATGCTTGGGATTGCAATTTTCGCGCGCTTTAGTTTTCGGTGGCGTCCTTGCGGTTGTGCTCCGGTGACTGCTGTTTTCGAGGCAGCTCAGGCTTGTCGGCAGTCCTTCCCGAGCTGAGCGGCTTGCATCCGGGATGCCCGTCGCGTCTGTGGAGGCAGGCTTCCTTGTCTGGGGACCTCCCGCATGAGGCGCGCCAGATCATCTTGGCTGGATCCAGGCTGCAGCCTCACGAAGGCACTCGAACATCTGCTCGAAGAGTTTGCTGATGCCATTCACACGGTCGAGGGAGAGAGCGGCTTTGAGCGGGTCGCAAGGCGTGTGGCTGAGCAGTTGGGATTTCGCTGGTTCGCCTATCTGGACGTCGCGAGCGATAGACCTACGATTGTTTCGCCTTCCCCCAAGACTTGGACACGGCATTACTGCGAGCATGATTATCAACGCCTCGACCCAGTTGTGCGCCGTGCCATCGCAAGCGCCCATTCCTCGCCGTCCTTGCGGCGGCGGAAGGTCTCGGCCACATAGCGGGTCTTGCGGCGGATCTGGACGCGCCAGTTTCCTGATGCCATCTGAGGAAACGTCGCCACGCGTGTGCACTCCGGATTTCGTGTGCGCTATGTGTGCACTGAGAGGTCAAAACGGGTACAAGCGTGTGCAATTTCGCCCAGTTTAGTGCGCATACGTTCGTGTTTCATCCCGTTGAGAGCATAGGGTAAATCATTGGAATCGCAAGATTATCGCTTTTCTGTGGCGCCCATGATGGACTGGACGGACCGGCACTGCCGCGCGTTCCACCGCCGGCTGTCGCGTCGTGCCCGGCTCTACACCGAGATGCTGACCACCGGGGCGATCATCCATGGCAACCGTGCGCGGCTGCTCGGCTTCGATCCGAGCGAGCATGATGTGGCGCTGCAGCTTGGTGGCTCCGACCCTGCGGCGCTCGCCGAGAGCGCGCGGATCGGCGCCGATTTCGGCTATGACGAGATCAATCTCAATGTCGGCTGCCCGTCCGACCGGGTGAAGGACGGTCGCTTTGGCGCCTGCCTGATGGCGGAGCCGGCGCTGGTCGCGGCCTGCGTCGCGGCGATGAAGCGCGCGGTGACCGTGCCGGTCACCGTGAAGTGCCGCATCGGCATCGACGACCAGGATCCGGAGGTCGCCCTCGACACGCTGGCGCGCGCGGTGGTCGACGCCGGCGCCGATCTGCTGATCGTGCATGCCCGCAAGGCCTGGCTCAACGGCCTGTCGCCGAAGGAGAACCGCGACATCCCGCCGCTCGACTACGACCGCGTCTACCGTCTCAAGGCTGCGATGCCGCAGGTGCCGATCGTCATCAATGGCGGCGTCGGCAGCATTGCCGAGGCCAAGCGCCATCTCGCCCATGTCGACGGCGTCATGCTCGGCCGCGCCGCCTATCACGATCCCTGGCGGCTGCTCGCGGTCGATCCCGAGCTGTTCGGCGAGATAGCGCCGCACGCCGACATGAAGGCGGCGCTCGCCGCGCTCGAGCCCTATCTCGAAGAGCAGCTGGCGCAGGGCGTGCGGCTGCACGCCATCACCCGCCACATGGTCGGCGCCTTCCAGGCGGTGCCGGGCGCGCGCGCCTTCCGCCGCCATCTCGCCGAGCACGGCGTCAGGCCGGGGGCGGGGATCGAGGTGCTGCGCGACGCCGCAGCGCTGGTGCGCGAGGCGCCGCTGGTGGCGGACGCGGCCTGAGGCCGTCGGGCGCTCACGGATAGCCGCGCAGCATCAGCCGGTCGGCGCGCACTTCCCAGCTTTCCAGCCGGTCGAGGAAGCTCATGCCGAGCAGGTTGGTCTTCATCTGCCCGCGCGGCACCACCAGCGCCGGCACCGAGCGCTCGACCAGCTTGCCGATCGCGAGGCGATCGAGGGTGAGGCGGGCGGCGCGGGTGTGGCCGTTGGCGGTCTCGATCTCGACATTGTAGTCGAGCAGCTCGAGAGGCAGGCCGGCGGCCTTCGCCGTCTCGTAGGTCAGCACCACCCAGGTCGCTCCGGTATCCACCACCATCGGCGTGGTGACGCCGTTGATCCTGGCGCGCAGCGAAAACTCGCCACCGCTGCCGCGCGGCACCTCGGCGACACGGCTGCCCGTAGCCGCCGGCAGGGCGGCCTGGGCGCTGAACACATGGCTCACCGCATCGCGGGCCTTGGCGATGTCGGCGGGGTCGCCATAGGCGAGCACCGCGCCGAAGGTCGCACCGAGCAGCACGAGAAGCGCAAGCAGCCGGTTCATGCGGCGCTCCCTCGAGCGCGTTCGCCTCTAATGAAATCGCGAACGCGCCCTAATTTTTTGTTTTGACGCGTTTTCTTCACGCGAACCGGTGCCCACTTCGCTCGAAAACGCTCTAGGAGGCGGGGTCCGCGTCCGGCGGCG
This sequence comes from Bradyrhizobium sp. 2TAF24, assembly GCF_052115025.1. Lineage (NCBI taxonomy): Bacteria > Pseudomonadati > Pseudomonadota > Alphaproteobacteria > Hyphomicrobiales > Nitrobacteraceae > Bradyrhizobium > Bradyrhizobium sp. 2TAF24. The sequence goes on from NZ_JBFRFW010000010.1 coordinate 171,783, forward strand.
CCAGTCCCGTGGTCGCGAGGCGCGCGGGCAGGGCGGCCATGATCGTGCGCCGCTCGTCCGCGGACAGCGTCGTCCAGGCGCCGATCTCGGCGAGCGTGCGGCCGCAGCCGCGGCACAGCCCGCTCAGCGGATCCATCACACACACCTTGATGCAGGGCGTCTCCAGGCTCATGCGGCTGTTGAGGCACATTCGTCCGCGCGCGGCAACGGTTTTCGTTCGTGGTCACGACAGGCCCGTTCCCGCATTCATGATCGAGTTGCCACGGCGCTGCGCGGTGTCGCCGGACAGATAGCTGCGCTCGGCGGGCTGCAGCGGCGGCGCGGGCTCGCGCATCGGCGCCAGCGCCGACATCACCCGCTCCGGCGGGAAGGTCACGATCACCTCGGTGCCGATGCGCAGCTTCGACTTCAGCGTGAAGGTGCCGCCGTGCATGTCGACGAGGCTCTTGGCGATCGGCAGGCCGAGGCCCGCGCCCTGTTCCGCCGACTTGATCGAGTTCGAGCCCTGGCCGAACGACGCCAGCACGATCGGGATCTCGTCCTCGGGAATGCCCGAGCCGGTGTCCTTGACGCTGAGATACTGGCCGCCGGAGGCGGTCCAGCCGACCTTGAGCCAGATCTCGCCGCCCTGCGGCGTGAACTTGATGGCGTTGGAGAGCAGGTTGAGCACGATCTGCCGCGCCGCGCGCTCGTCCGCCCACAGCCGCGGCATGTTCTGCTCGAACACCTCGTGGATGGTGATGCCGCGGTTGGAGGCGCGCAGCTTGAGCAGATGATGGCAGTCCGCCACCACATGGGTCAGCGAGATCGCCTCTTCGTTGAGCTCGTAGCGGCCGGCCTCGATCCGCGACAGGTCGAGGATCTCGTTGATGAGGTTGAGCAGGTGGACGCCGGAATTGTGGATGTCGGCGGAATAGTCCTTGTACACGGCGACCGCATGCGGGCCGAAGATCTCGCTCTTCATCACCTCGGAGAAGCCGAGAATGGCGTTGAGCGGCGTGCGCAGCTCGTGGCTCATCTGGGCGAGAAAGCGCGACTTGGCGACGTTGGCGGCTTCCGCACGGTAGCGCGCCTCGTCGGAAATCGACTTGGCCTGCTCGAGTTCGCCGATCAGCGCGTCCTTCTCGGCGCGGGCTTCCAGCGTCGCCAGCGTCGTCGAGTGCAGGCGGTGGGCGAGCAGCGCAAAATAGCCCTCGGCCGTCACGGCGAGAATGGCGAGGATGTAGTCGTCGAGCGTGCCGCGCATCACGAAGTTCAGTGCGATCGCCGACGTCACCGGCACGGTCGCCGCGAGCGCCGCGATCGGCAGGCTCGCCGCCAGCATGCTCGACACCGCCACCACCAGCAGCATCACGAACAGCATCAGCGTGTTGGAGACGACGTCGAGGCCGAGCGGATGCACCAGGATGACGGCCCAGGCGAGGCCGTAGGCGAGGTCGAGGGCGATGAAGCGCAGGCGCCATTTGCGCGTCGTCGCCGGTGAAGCGGCCTCGGTCAGGAATTTGCGGCAGTTCTGGATGATGACGGCATGAATGGCGAGGATGCCGAAGGTCCAGGCCGCGGCGCCGAGCGGGCGCACCCAGAAGCCGGACAGCAATCCGGTCGCCACCACCAGCAGCATCACGACGAATGACGCCGACAGCCGCGTCTGGGCGTGCTGGCGCAGCAGTTCGTGGTCGAAGGCGGGGCGGGTGCCGCTGGTCGAGGTCAGGCGGTCGCGTGCCTCGCGCACGCGCTGCGCGGCCGCGCGGCGGTTGCGCGCCGGCGAGGCGGCCGCCGGTTCGGCCGGCATCGCACCGACTGAAGGAAACTCGCCGGACTCACTCATCGACAACCACAATTCCCGCGTGCACGCACGTCAACGTTCTTGCCGTCTATCTCTGACAAGAAATCGTTAAGACTGGCCTTAGAGGTCACGACAATTGGGTTAACGATGGCTTAAGGCGCGGGCCCAGAGAAGGCTTCTGCAGGCCGCGTGACGGTGCCGTCGGCGGCACCCAGGCCGTCGCAACTGGACCTGAATCGGCAACGGAAAAGCAGCGAGGCGGCGCTTGCGCGCCGCCTCGGGATATTTTGCAGGTTGCCCGCGCCGGCGCGTGTCAGCGCTGCAGGCGGGCCATCAGGCTGGAGGTGTCCCAGCGGCCGCCGCCCATCTTCTGGACTTCGGCATAGAAGTTGTCGACGAGGGCGGTCACCGGCAGGCTCGCGCCGTTGCGCCGCGCTTCCGCGAGGCAGATCGACAGGTCCTTGCGCATCCAGTCGACGGCGAAGCCGAACTCGTAACGGCCCTCGTCCATGGTCTTGTAGCGGTTCTCCATCTGCCACGACTGCGCCGCGCCCTTGGAGATGGTCTCGATCACAGCCGGGACGTCGAGGCCGGCTTTCTTGGCGAAATGCAGTCCCTCGGACAGGCCCTGGACGAGACCGGCGATGCAGATCTGGTTGACCATCTTGGTGAGCTGGCCGGCCCCGGCGGGTCCGAGCAGCTTGCACGCCCGCGCGTAGGCGGCGATCACCGGCTCGGCGCGCAGATACGCCGCCTCGTCGCCGCCGCACATCACGGTCAGCACGCCGTTCTCGGCGCCGGCCTGGCCGCCGGACACCGGCGCATCGATGAAGGAAAAGCCGCCGATCTTGGCCGCGGCTGCGAGCTCGCGCGCCACCTCGGCGGAGGCGGTGGTGTGGTCGACGAACACGGTGCCGGCGCCCATGCCGGCAAACGCGCCGTCGGTCCCGGTCGTCACGGCGCGCAGGTCGTCGTCATTGCCGACGCAGGCCATCACGAAGTCCTGACCGGCGGCAGCCTCCTTCGGCGTCGCCGCGGTCCGGCCGCCGAACTTGTCGGCCCAGGCCTTCGCCTTGGCGGCGGAGCGGTTGTAGACGGTGACCTCATGCTTACCCTTGGTGACGAGGTGCCCGGCCATGGGGAACCCCATCACGCCGAGCCCGAGAAAAGCGACTTTCGCCATGTGATGAACCTTTGTTCCGAGATATTTTTGAGCTCCGCAGGAGCCTGTCGGGCCGGCGTCGACGCCGCCGGTCATGCGACGCGTGCCTTTGGCCTTCGGCCATGCGGACCGGCGTCTTGTCGAGGTCTGGCGCCTCCGCCGGTCGGCAACCTGCCAACCGTCGCCATCGATTGCAAGGACCGTCTGGTGCTCCTGCCCGCGCCCGTGCGGGCCGCGTCGTTCGAACCCGCATCCTGGGACGGCGGCGCAGGGCACGGCCGCCAAAGCGGCTGTTGACCCGGTGGGGGGGACGCGCCAAGACTTCGCGCCCAACAGACTTCGCGCCCAACGGACTGCGCGCCCACAGGACGTCGCCCCCGGTGGAATTTTCGGCAGGAGATCAGGCTTTGACCGTCAGCAAGCAACAGGTTCTCGACGCGCTCACGAAGGTGCCGACCCCGCGTGGCGTACCGCTGCCGCAGGCCCAGGTGCTGTCGGAGATCGCCGCGACCGACGGCAAGGTGTTCTTCTCGATCAGCGTCGATGCCACCGAAGCCCGCGCCTGGGAGGATGTGCGTCACCGCGCCGAGGCCGCGGTCAAGGCGCTGCCCGGCGTCACCACCGTGATGGTGGCGTTGACGGCGGAGCGCAAGCCGGGAGCTGCGGCCGCGCCGCGTCCGGCCGGCGGCGTGCAGCCGGTCTCAGCCCATCGGCCGCACGGCCAGGGCGCGCCCGGCCAGTCGCCGATGGCCAAGCAGACGGAGATTCCGGGTGTCGCCGCCGTGATCGCGGTGGCGTCCGGCAAGGGCGGGGTCGGCAAGTCCACCACCGCCCTCAACATTGCGCTCGGCCTGCGCGACCAGGGACTGCGTGTCGGGCTGCTCGACGCCGACATCTATGGTCCGTCGATCCCGCGCCTGACAGGGCTGCGCGACAAGCCGCAGCTCGACGCCGCCAAGAAGATGATTCCGCTGTCCCGCTTCGGCCTCGCCATCATGTCGATCGGCTTCCTGGTCGAGGAAGAGACCGCCATGATCTGGCGCGGCCCGATGGTGATGTCGGCGATCACCCAGATGCTGCGCGACGTGGCCTGGGGCACGCTCGACGTGCTCGTCGTCGACATGCCGCCGGGGACCGGCGATGCCCAGCTGACGCTGGCGCAGAACGTGCCGCTGAAGGGCGCCATCATCGTGTCGACCCCGCAGGACCTCGCGCTGATTGATGCGCGGCGCGGCATCGCCATGTTCCGCAAGGTCAACGTGCCGGTGCTCGGCATCGTCGAGAACATGAGCTACTTCCAGTGTCCCGAATGTGGCACGCGCTCGGACATCTTCGGCCATGGCGGCGCCCGCCATGAAGCCGAGCGGCTCGGCGTGCCGTTCCTCGGTGAGGTGCCGCTGCACATGGCGATTCGCAGCTCGTCCGATGCCGGCACGCCGGTGGTCGACAGCGAGCCGCAGGGCGTCCATGCCGGCATCTACCGGGCGATCGGCGCCAAGGTGCGGGACGATCTCAAGCCGTATATTTCGGCAGCGTGAGCCGGCTGCGAATCGCCGTGCTGCAGCGCGCCATCGCGCGCGCCGCGCAGTGCCGTCCGCGCCTTCGACTTTGGTTGAATCCGGCGTGACTTCCCTTTATGTCGCGTTTTCCGCCCCCAGGCTTGTGTGTTACAGAGCCTCATTCGTTTTCCAAGAAACGTCCCGATGGAGGAGATGCTTATGAAGCGTCGTGATTTTCTGAAGGTTTCGGCTGCCGGCGCCGCCGCGACCGCCGCCGTGGCATCGCCGGCGATTGCGCAGTCCACGCCCGAAGTGAAGTGGCGTCTGGCGTCGAGCTTTCCGAAGTCGCTCGACACCATCTATGGCGGCGGCGAGTACCTCGCCAAGCAGGTCGCCGAAATGACCGACAACAAGTTTCAGATCCAGGTGTTCGCGGCGGGCGAACTCGTCCCCGGCCTGCAGGCGCTCGACGCCACCTCCAACGGCACGGTCGAGATGAGCCACACCGTGTCCTACTACTATGTCGGTAAGGATCCGACCTTTGCGGTGTTCGCCTCGGTGCCGTTCGGCCTCAACGCCCGTCAGCAGAACTCCTGGCTCTACCAGGGCGGGGGTAACGAGCTCGCCAACGAGTTCTTCAAGAAGTACAACGTCGTCGGCGTCCCCTGCGGCAACACCGGCACGCAGATGGGCGGCTGGTTCCGCAAGGAGATCAAGACCGTCGCCGACCTCCAGGGCCTGAAATTCCGCATCGGCGGCATCGCCGGCCAGGTGCTGCAGAAGCTCGGCGTCGTGCCGCAGCAGCTCGCCGGCGGCGACATCTATCCGTCGCTCGAAAAGGGCACCATCGACGCCGCCGAGTGGGTCGGCCCCTATGACGACGAGAAGCTCGGCTTCCAGAAGGTCGCGCAGTACTACTACTATCCGGGGTTCTGGGAAGGCGGCCCGACCGTGCATGCCTTCATCAACCAGGACAAGTTCAACGCGCTGCCGAAGAACTACCAGTCGATCCTGACCAATGCGGCGGCCAACACCAACTCGTGGATGGCCGCGCGCTACGACATGCAGAACCCGGCCGCGCTGAAGAAGCTCGTCGCCGGCGGCGTGCAGCTGCGCCCGTTCAACAACGAGGTGCTGGAAGCCTGCCTCAAGGCGACCAACGAGCTGTGGGCGGAAATCTCGGCCAAGAACGCCGACTTCAAGAAGGCGATCGAGGCGATGCAGGCCTACCGCTCCGACGAATATCTGTGGTGGCAGGTCGCCGAATACACCTTCGACAGCTTCATGATCCGCTCGCGCACCCGCGGCTGATCGAACGCTCGTCCGACAAACGAAAAGCCCGGCCTCGCGGCCGGGCTTTTTGCTTGGATGGCAGTCTTTCGCGTGCCGCCCGAATCGGACGGGCGGGCGCAATCAGCCGCCGGTCACGCTCATGTGGCGGCTGACGCTCGGCCGGTTGTGGCGGCGGTCGATGATGAAATCGTGGCCCTTCGGCTTCAACCCGATGGCGCGGTCGATCGCGGCGGCCAGCAGCTCGTTGTCGGGCGAGGCGCGCAGCGGCCGGCGCAGGTCGGACGCATCCTCATGGCCGAGGCAGGTGTGCAGCGTGCCCGTGCAGGTGATGCGCACACGGTTGCAGGATTCGCAGAAATTGTGGGTCATCGGCGTGATGAAGCCGAGCTTGCCGCCGGTCTCCGCCACCCGCACATAGCGCGCCGGACCGCCGGAACTCTCGTCGAGGTCGGCCAGCGTGAACTGCTCGGCGAGGCGGGCGCGCAGCAGCGACAGCGGCACGTACTGGTCGATGCGGCCGGCGCCGATGTCGCCCATCGGCATCACCTCGATCAGGGTGAGGTCCATGCCCTTGCCGTGCGCCCAGCGCATCAGGGCAGGGATCTCGTCCTCGTTGAGGCCCTTCAGGGCAACTGCGTTGATCTTGACATGCAGGCCGGCTTCACGCGCGGCCTCGATCCCGGCGAGCACCTTGTCGATCTCGCCCCAGCGGGTGATGTCGCGGAATTTGTCGGCGTCGAGGGTGTCCAGCGATACGTTGATGCGGCGGACACCGCAGTCGGCGAGCTCGCCGGCGAAGCGCGCGAGCTGCGAGCCGTTGGTGGTCAGTGTCAGTTCGTCGAGATCACCCGTGCGCAGGTGGCGCGACAGCGAGCGCACCAATGACATCACGTTGCGGCGGACCAGCGGCTCGCCGCCGGTGAGGCGCAGCTTGCGCACGCCCTTGGCGATGAAGGCGGAGCACAGGCGGTCGAGCTCTTCCAGCGTCAGCAGGTCCGCCTTCGGCAGGAAGGTCATGTCCTCCGACATGCAGTAGAAGCAGCGCAGGTCGCAGCGGTCCGTTACCGACACGCGCAGATAGCTGATCGTGCGGCCGAAYGGATCGGTCATCGTTCCGGGAGGCAGGAAAGGTCCGTTCATCCGGCAGGCCTTCGACGCTGTGACGGCACTTCAAAGTCAGCCTCCGGGTGGAGGCTGACTGTCACAATGTAGGCATCGCCGGGTCGGCGCACAATCTGTCTCGTGTGGTGGATCCGACATTCGCAACGGACCTGCAGCAGGGCGATGCGAATGCGAGAGCCGGACACCAGTTGTGCCGGTCAGCAGCTTAGCGGCTGGGAGGCGGGAAGGCGCCATCCGCTGGCGCTGCCGCGGCAGGTGCGGCCGCCGGCGCAGCGGCGGCGGGCTTGGCCCGCGGCGCGTGCTTCTTGGCGTGGCGCGCCGGCTTCTTGGGCGGCGCGGCCGGCTGCAGCTCGGCGAACACCGGGTTCGGATCGGTGGTCGCGCTCGCGCCACTGCCGAAGTCGCCCGACTGCTGCAGCACCGACACCTGCACGCTCTGCGGCTGGTACTTGTCGAGCGCATAGCTGACCGTGAAAGGCTCGGTGGTCTGCACCGACACCGCGCACGGCGTCTTGCAGCCCGGTCCGAGCGATGTTTTGGCATCGGCGCCGGGCGGCACCGATTCCAGCCGAACCGTCACGCTCGGCGGTGTCGGCTTGAGAAAGTCCATGGTCGGCATCGAAACCGAGCCACAGCCGGCAAGCCAAAGGCTTGCACCGGCGATAATAATAACGCGACGCATGATCCACCGTCTCTTGTTGCGGCAAGCCGCCACAGTCCCCGGCCGGACCATAAGAGGGTCAACCGGGGCTTGCAACGTGCGGCAAGCCTATGGTTCCGAAAAGGTTAATAAAGGTGTCTTAATACCGTAATCGATCTGATAGCATTTTCTCTCATTTCGGCCTTTGCAGGGCGAGGCCCTCGACCGTGACGGCAAGCTCGCGCAGGTCCGAGATGACACGGTCCGGCTTGAGATCCACGATGGGAACATCGGTGTAGCCGAAGGTCACGCCGATCACCGGAACCCCGGCGCGCCGCGCCACGCCGATATCCGGTCCGGCATCGCCGACCATGATGGCGCCGGCCATGTTGCCGCCGGCGCGGGCCACGGTCTGCCGCAGGATCGCCGGGTCGGGCTTGCTGACGCCGAACGTATCGGCGCCGCAGATCGCGGCGAAGCGATCGCTCAGTTCGAGACGGTCGAGCAGGCGGCGGGACAGCCATTCCAGCTTGTTGGTGCACACCGCGAAGCGGAAGCCGCGGCCTGCGAGATCGTCGAGCGCACCGTGGAGGCCGTCGAACGGACGCGACAGGTCGGCGATGTGATCGGCGTAGTAGGCGACGAAATCGGCGGTCAGGCGATCGAGGTTGGCCGTGGTCAGCGGCCGGTCCTCGGCCTCGAAACCGCGCTCGATCAGCTTGCGTGCGCCGGCGCCGATCATCGGGCGGGCGGACGCCATCGGCAGCGCCGGCAGGCCTTCGCGATCGAGCACGAAGTTCAGCGCGCTGATGAGATCCGGCGCGGTGTCGACGAGCGTGCCATCGAGATCAAAAACGACGAGGGGAGAATCGGTCATGCCGGATCGCTAGCCTTCGTTGGGGCGGCACGCAAGCGGCGGTGCGGCATGGGCGGGGCGCGCCGCCGGGGACGAGGGGAATTTGGAAGGAAAATCAGTGGCCCGGATGGTTGGCATGGATCGTGGAGATTGCTGCTGAGGCCTGTTCCTCGCCCCAAATCGAGGCTAGATATGCCCCCTCGGGACCGTCGGCCGACGCGGGTCCGGCGGGCCCTTTGAAGGATATTCCATGAGCATGGACGCGTTGAAACGACAGGCAGCGGCCCGCGCGCTCGAGCATGTGCGTGACGGCATGAAGCTCGGCCTCGGCACCGGATCGACTGCCAAGCATTTCGTCGAGCTGCTCGGCGAGCGGGTACGCGACGGCCTGCGGGTCATCGGCGTGCCGACATCCGAGGCGACGCGCGCCGACGCCGAGCGCTGCGGCGTGCCGCTCGCGACTCTCGACGAGCTCGACCGTCTCGATCTCACGGTCGACGGCGCCGACGAAGTCGATCCGCAGCTCAACCTGATCAAGGGTGGCGGCGGTGCGCTGCTGCGAGAAAAGATCGTGGCGGCGGCGTCCGACCGAATGATCGTGATTGCCGACGATTCCAAGTGGGTGGAGCGGCTCGGCCGCTTCCCGCTGCCGATCGAGGTCGTTCCCTTCGGGCTCGCCGCGACCCGCCGCGCCATCACCGACGTGTTCGCCGCCCGCGGCGTCAGCGGTGCGCTCGAGGTCCGCAAGGGCAGGGACGGTCATGCTTTTGTCACCGATGGCGGCCACTGGATTGTCGACGCCCATCTCGGCGCCATCCCGGACGCCGCGGCGCTGGCGACGTCGCTGGTCGCGATCCCCGGGGTGGTGGAGCACGGTCTGTTCATCGGCCTTGCGACCACGACGGTGCTGGCCGGTCCGGCAGGAATTCGAACGGTTGAGCGGCCTTGAGCCGCAGTGAAGGAGAAATGGAATGACGAAGTTTACGAAAACCCTGCTGGCTGTCGGCTTCGGCCTGGCTCTCAGCACCCTGAGCGCCACCGCCCAGGCGCCCAAGGCTGCCCCCAGCAACCAGCAGCCGCCGTCGGCGAGCGCGATCGCCGCCGCGACCGAGCTGCTGGCGCTCAAGAAGGCGAGCACCGTCTACCAGAACATCGTTCCGACGGTGATCCAGCGCACCAAGGAAGCCATCCTGCAGAACAACCTGAACTACCAGAAGGACCTCGACGAGGTCGCGGTCAAGCTCGCCGGCGATCTCGCCAACCGCAAGGAAGACATCGGCAAGGCGATGGCTGAGATTTATGCCATCAACTTCACCGAGCAGGAGCTGCGCGACCTCATCGCCTTCTACAAGTCGCCGCTCGGGCAGAAATTCCTCGACCAGGAGCCGAAGTCGATCACCGGCAGCCTCGCCTACATGAACGACTGGGCTTCGGCCTTCTCCAACGAAGTCGCCGCCAAATTCCGCTCCGAGATGCGCGCCCGCGGCAAAGAGATCTGATCGCGGAGCAGGCCGATGGCTGATTTCGATCTCGACCTGTTCGTCATCGGCGGTGGATCGGGCGGCGTGCGCGCCGCGCGGATCGCCGCCGGCTATGGCGCACGGGTGATGGTCGCCGAGGAATATCGCCTCGGCGGCACCTGTGTGATCCGGGGATGCGTGCCCAAGAAGCTCCTGGTCTATGCCTCCCATGTCCATCACGAGATCGAGGACGCCGCCGGCTATGGCTGGACGATCCCGTCGGCGAGCTTCGACTGGCCGACGCTGATCGCCAACAAGGACAAGGAGATTGCGCGTCTCGAGGGCGCCTACACCAGCAATCTCGACAAGTCCGGCGCGCGCATCGTCAAGGCGCGCGCCGTGTTCGAGGACCCGCACACGCTGCGGCTGTCCACCGGCGAGACGGTGCGCGCGAAGCACATCCTGATCGCGACCGGCGCGGCGCCGAGCCATGGTGCGGCGATTCCCGGCATCGAGCATGTGATCTCCTCCAACGAGGTGTTTCATTTGCCGGTGCAGCCGCGTCGCATCCTGATCCAGGGCGGCGGCTATATCGCACTGGAGTTCGCCTGCATCTTCGCCGGCCTCGGCAGCGAGGTGACGGTGGTCTATCGCGGCGACAACATCCTGCGCGGCTTCGACGAGGACGTGCGCAAGCATGTGCGCACCGAGATGGAGAAGGCGGGCATCCGCATCCTGACCGGTTGCACCGTGAGCCGCGTCGATCGCCAGGGCGAAGCCTTCGCCGCGACGCTGTCGAGCGGGGCGAGCATCGTCTCCGACCAGGTGATGTTCGCGATCGGCCGCCATGCCAATGTCGCCGGGCTCGGCCTCGAGGCGGCGGGGGTTGCGCTCAACCCGAACAACGGCGGCATCGCCGTCGACGGCCATTCGCAGACCTCCGTGCCGCACATCTATGCGGTCGGCGACGTCACGCATCGCGTCAATCTTACGCCGGTGGCGATCCGCGAGGGCCATGCCTTCGCCGACACCGTGTTCGGCAACCGCCCGACCCGGGTCGATCATGCCGACATCCCCACCGCCGTGTTCACCCAGCCCGAGGTCGGCACGGTGGGGCTGACGGAAGCCGAGGCCCGGGCCCAGTATAGCCATGTCGATATCTACAAGGCCGATTTCCGCCCGATGAAGGCGACGCTGTCCGGCCGCGACACCCGCGTGTTGATGAAGCTGGTGGTCGATGGCCTCACCGACCGCGTGCTCGGCTGCCATATCGTCGGCCCGGAGGCGGGCGAGATGATCCAGCTGGTCGGCGTTGCGGTGAAGCTGAAGGCGACCAAGGCGGATTTCGACGCCACCGTCGCCGTACATCCGACCGCGGCGGAGGAGCTCGTGACCATGCGCACGCCGTTCGCCCGTCATGTCCGCCAGGCGGCCGAGTAGGGCGGCGGCTCAGGCCGTCAGCAGCCAGTCCACCGCCGGCCGCCACAACCGCTCGCGGTGCTGCGCGCGGAAGAAGCCAAAATGACCGATGGCCTTCGCGTCGGCCTGCGCCGGCGTGATCGCGACCACCTGCGGGGTCGTCGCGGTAAAGCCGGCGCATAGCCGGTCCACCGCGGCGCGCGGCGCCCACGCGTCGTCGCTGATGCACAGCGCCATCAGCGGATGGCGGTAGTTGGCATAGTTGGCGAGCGCTGAGAGCGAGGGATCGTCGAAATAATAGCGCTCGCTCATCAGCCATTTGGTCCATTGCAGGAACACGTCGCGCGGCATGTCCTCGCCGAGGCCGATCCGGCCCGGCACATAGCCCATCAGCCTCGCGATCGGCCGGCCGGCGAAGTTCAGCAGCGCGAACACCCGATAGTTCTCGGGGGTGGGGAGCTGTTTCCAGAACGGTGCCTGCGCCGACACCAGCAGCGCCCTCGCAATCTGGTCGTTGTTCGGCAGGAGGCCGAGGGCCTGTCCGCCGAACGAATGGCCGATATAGCTCAGCGGCAGGGACGGGTAGCGCTCACGCATCCAGGCGACCGCGCAGGCGGCGTCCTTTTCCGCCCAGTCGGCCATGGTCGCTTTGAAGCCGGCAAGGGATTTGGGCCGCGAGCCGCCGATGCCGCGATAGTCGTAGGTCATCACCACGCAGCCGCGGGCGGCGATGTAGCAGGCCAGGTTCCGGTAGAACCGGCGCGGCACCGCCGCCGCCGAATTGATCAGCACCGCATGGTGGCGGGGCGCGCGGGGCATGTGGAGCGTCGCCGCCAGGGAAAGCCCGTCACCGGTCGGCAGCGCGATATCGTCGATGAAGACGTCGTCAAGGACAGCTTCAGCCACCATCTCACCCCCCGTCGTCCCCGCCGCCAGCTAAGGACAATTTGGCTGTCCCTGCAAGGCATTGACATCCCACACTGAATTGCAACTGGCGGTCCGCGGCGGCGCTGTGTATAACCGCCGCCACGCAGCCCCGGCGGGGCGTGTGGTTCTCAGGAGCAGATCGGAGCAGATCGATGTCCGAGCGGTGGACGCCCGACAGCTGGCGCAACAAGCCAGTCGTGCAAGTGCCGGAGTATCCGGATGTGAAGGCCTTGAACGATGTCGAGGCGCAGCTTGCCACGTTTCCGCCGCTGGTTTTCGCAGGTGAGGCGCGCAACCTGAAGAAGGCGCTGGGACGTGTGGCGGCCGGCGAAGCCTTCCTGCTGCAGGGCGGCGACTGTGCCGAGAGCTTCGCCGAGCATGGCGCCAACAACATCCGCGACTTCTTCCGCGTCTTCCTGCAGATGGCGGTGGTCCTGACCTATGCCGGCTCGCTGCCGGTGGTGAAGGTCGGCCGCATCGCCGGCCAGTTCGCCAAGCCGCGGTCGTCGCCGGTCGAGAAAGCCAACGGCATCGAGCTGCCGAGCTATCGCGGCGACATCGTCAACGACATCGCGTTCACCGCCGAAGCCCGCACGCCGGATCCGCAGCGGCAGATGATGGCCTATCGCCAGTCGGCCGCGACGCTGAACCTGCTGCGCGCGTTCGCCACCGGCGGCTTCGCCAATCTCGGCAGCGTCAACCAGTGGATGCTCGGCTTTCTCAAGGATTCGCCGCAGTCCCGCCGCTACACCGAGCTTGCCGACCGCATCTCGGAGGCGCTCAACTTCATGCGCGCCTGCGGCCTCGATTTCGACAGCCATCCGGAGCTGCGCACCACCGACTTCTACACCAGCCACGAGGCGCTGCTGCTCGGTTACGAGCAGGCGCTGACCCGCGTGGATTCCACCACCGGCGACTGGTACGCGACCTCCGGCCACATGATCTGGATCGGCGATCGCACGCGCCAGCTCGACCACGCCCATGTCGAGTATTTCCGTGGCATCAAGAACCCGATCGGTCTCAAGTGCGGCCCGTCGCTGAAGCCGGACGAACTGATCAGGCTGATCGACGTGCTCAACCCGGACAACGAGCCCGGCCGCCTGACGCTGATCGCCCGGTTCGGCTCCGACAAGGTCGGTGACCACCTGCCGGGCTTGATCCGCGCGGTCGAGCGCGAGGGCCGCAAGGTGGTGTGGTCGTGCGATCCGATGCACGGCAACACCATCACCGCGACCAGCGGCTACAAGACCCGGCCGTTCGACCGCATCCTGTCCGAGGTGCGCTCGTTCTTCGCGATCCATGCCGCGGAAGGCACTCACGCCGGCGGCGTGCATCTCGAGATGACCGGCAAGGACGTCACCGAATGCATCGGCGGCGCGCGCGCGCTGACCGACGAGGATCTCAACGACCGCTATCACACGGTCTGCGATCCACGCCTCAATGCCGAGCAGTCGATCGACATGGCCTTCCTGATCGCCGAGCTGCTGAAGCAGGAGCGGGCAGGCAAGATCAAGCCGCTGCCCGCCGCGTCGGGCATGTGAGGCCGGGGCGCTGATTTGCTGCGATTCTGGCGCGCCAGCATCAACACCTGGAACGGGTTGACCTTCGCAACCCGTTCCGAACAGGCCATCCGTGAGGAACTGGTGGCGCTGGTCATCGCGCTGCCGCTCGCCTTCGTGGTCGGCACCACCGCGGTGCGCCGGGTCGAACTGATCGCGGTGGTGCTGCTTCTGCTCACCGTCGAACTGCTGAACACGGCGATCGAGAAGCTCGCCGACCGCCTGACCACCGACCACGATCCGCAGATCGGGCGGGTCAAGGACATGGGCTCGGCGGCGGTCGGCGTCGCGCTGGTGATCGCGGGCCTCGTCTGGCTGGTCGCCATCGCCGAGCGCATAGGGGTCCTGTAGCGGCCGCGTTGCGCGGCGCCGGACGTCCGGGCTAGTGTCCAGCATCCGAAGTTCGCACGATTTCGCGGCTCGCTCTTTCGCGAACTTCGAATTCGAGAAGGACACTAGATATGGATTTCTAGTGTTCTGATCGGTTCGCAAGTTCGTACTGAGGTTGCCGCCAATGCGGCGAACTTGCGAACCTGGACGCTAGATGGGGCCATGACCGACAGCCGCCAACTGATCATCACGCTCGCCCAGCTCAATCCGATCGTCGGCGACGTCGACGGCAACGCCGCGAAGGCCCGTGACGCGCGCGCGCGCGCGGCCGCCGCGGGCGCCGACCTCGTCGTGTTCTCCGAATTGTTCATCGCCGGCTATCCGCCGGAGGACCTGGTGCTCAAGCCCGCGTTCCAGGCGGCGTGCCGCGCGGCGGTGGAAGCGCTCGCCCGCGAGACCGCCGATGGCGGGCCGGCCCTGCTGATCGGCACGCCCTGGGTCGACGACGGCAAGCTCTACAATGCCTGCGCGCTGCTCGACGGCGGGCGCATCGCTGCGCTGCGGTTCAAGGCCAACCTGCCGAACTATGGCGTGTTCGACGAGAAGCGGGTGTTCGCGCGTGGCCCGGCGGCCGGCCCCGTGACGGTGCGCGGCGTGCGGATCGGCGTGCCGATCTGCGAGGACACCTGGATGGAGGAATCCGCCGACTACGAGAATGTGGTCGAGTGCCTCGCCGAGACCGGCGCCGAGATCCTGATCGTGCCCAACGGCTCGCCCTATGCCCGCGGCAAGGCCGACATCCGCCTGTCGATGGCGGTGGCGCGCGTCACCGAGAGCGACCTGCCGCTGGTCTACCTCAACCAGGTCGGTGGCCAGGACGAACTGGTGTTCGATGGCGCCTCGTTCGTGCTGCATGCCGATCGCACGCTGGCAGCACAGCTGCCGGCGTTCGAGGAAAGCCTCACCACGCTGCGCTGGACCAGGAATGGCGACGACTGGCGCTGCGAGGGGCCGATCGCGTCGCCGCTCGGCGACGACGAGGCCGACTACGCCGCCTGCGTGCTCGGCCTGCGTGACTATGTCGGCAAAAATGGTTTTCCCGGCGTGCTGATCGGCATTTCCGGCGGCATCGATTCGGCGCTGTGTGCCGCGATCGCGGTGGATGCGCTCGGCGCCGAACGGGTGCGCGGCGTCATGCTGCCGTTCCGCTTCACCGCGCAGGCCTCGCTCGACGATGCGGCGCGGCTCGCCGCGGCGCTGGGCTTCGGCTACGAGACGCTGCCGATCGCCGCCGCCGTCAACGGCTTCGAGGAGATTTTGGCGGCGCCGTTCCAGGGGCTCGCCCGCGACATCACCGAGGAGAACCTGCAGGCGCGCACCCGCGGCGTGCTGCTGATGGCGCTGTCCAACAAGTCCGGCGCGATGCTGGTGACCACCGGCAACAAGTCGGAGATGTCGGTCGGCTATGCCACGCTCTATGGCGACATGAACGGCGGCTTCAATCCGATCAAGGATCTGTACAAGACCCAGGTGTTCCGCCTGTCGCGGCTGCGCAACGGCTGGAAGCCGAGCGGCGCGCGCGGGCCGTCCGGCGAGGTCATTCCGGACGAGATCATCGTTCGCCCGCCGACCGCGGAGCTGCGGGACAACCAGCTCGACCAGGATTCGCTGCCGCCCTACGACATTCTCGACGGCATCCTGGAGCGCCTCGTGGAGCGCGAGGAGCCGCTCGCGGCCATTGTCGCCGCCGGTTTCGATCGCGACATCGTGGCGCGGGTGGACCAGCTGCTCAACGTCGCCGAGTACAAGCGCCGCCAGGCGGCACCGGGCGTGAAGGTGACGGCTCGGAATTTCGGCCGTGACCGCCGTTACCCGATCACCAACCGCTTCCGCGACCTCGGCCATCCGCTGCCGGCGCCGGACGACAGCCTCGTCACCCGCGCGGGCCGCGGCTCGGTGACCTACGACGAATAGTGAAGCGGCCGCGCGCCTCAGCGCGCGGGGATGAAGGTCGGGCCGACCGAGCGGATCGGCTTGCTGCCGCCGGCGTCGGTCGCGGGCGGGGCAGGGCTTGCGGACGCCGCGGGCGTCGGGGGGCTCGCTGGCGCCGCGGGGGCCGTCGGCGCGCCTTTCTTCTGGCCCTGCGTCGACTTGGCCGGTGCCAGCGGCTGGGACATCTTCTTCGCCCGGTCCTCGGTGACGATGATATCGCCCTGCTGTTCGGCGGAGGCCTTGTCGTCGATGTTCTTCAGCGCGTCCGCCCAGGTCTGCCCCGCTGCCTTGCAACTGCAGGTCGCGTCGAATTCCCGGCGATAGCGGAACGCGTTCGGCGACGACGAATAGGGCTGTCCGTTGATCGACACCGCCTGGTTCATGTCCTCGCCGGGATTGCGATAGGTGAACAGGGTGGCGTCGGTCGCCGGGCACAGGCTCTTGCAGGTGCGCTCGTCGTCGGCGAAGCGGCCGGGCACCGTGGCGAACGAGATCGGGAAATAGAAGCCGTCGCAGCTGCGCGCGCACACGGTGCGGTAGGTGCCGGACGGGGCGCTCGCTTCCGGCGGCGGCGCCGGCAACGTCCCGTCGGGGTTGTTGTTGCCGCCGAAGAAGTTGTCGAGGAAGTTGCCGGGCTGGGCGGCGCGTGCGGCCGCGGCATATTGCGGGCCGCAATTGTTCTGTGCCAGCGCCAGCAGCACCGAGCGGCGCTGCATGTCGCGCTCGGAACCGCCTCCGCCGCCGCCGCGCAGCTGCTGAAGGCTGCCGGTGATCTGGTCGAGGTTGGCGCGCATCTGCTGGATCTGGTTGTTCACCGGGCCGCATTGCGCCGCCTGGCCGTTGAACAGCGAGAACAGGCCGGTGCTGTCGCAGCCCATGCGCTTGGCCTGGGTGGTGACACGGTCGAGCTCGGCCTGCTGGCGGTTCTGGGCCTCCTCGTAGCGGCGAATCTGCTCCGCCTTGGCCGGATCGGCGCCGCCGCGGTCGATCATGGCGAGCTGGCTTTCGAGGCGCTGGCACATCGGATTCGCGGCCGGCGGGGGGCCGCCCGCGGCAGGCGGATAGCCCTGGGCGTAGGCCGCCGGGGCGCTCAGCAGTGCGGCGCAGACGAGAAGCCAGCGAGGTGAGGAAAGGATCGGCAAATCAAACGGTTCCGGTTGATGTGGCGGTCGGGGCGTCGCCGGCAGCGGCAGCTTGCCGCGACAGGCCGGGCCGGCCGAGACCGCACCAGAATCATGGATTTTGAGTGACCTTCGCGAACCGGCCTGACACCGATCGGTGACGGTCGGATCTCACGCGCATCTGCTTCAGGGCACCCGCCGGCCGGGCCGGCCGACCGGTTTCCCTTAGCCGCTTCTCAGGGCAACGTCACGTCGTTTCCGCGGCGCCCATAAGGCGCCTCGCGGAGCTGTGTTCAGCGCTGGCAGGTGATGGCGACGTAGTCGCGGCAGCCGGCATGGCCGCAGCTGCCGCCGGCGGAGACCGGCACCGCGCCGGTCACGTCGGTGGCGTCGATCTTGCGATAGGTGGTGGCCTTGGCGAACTCGCGGGACTGGCAGTAGGCCTGCGCCGCATAGGAGCCGCAGGGCTCGCCATTGGCAAGGCACTGGTCGACACCGTAGCCATCGGCCTGGTTGGCGATGATGAAGGTGCGCGTATCCGCTTGCGCGGCCGTGGCGGTCAGAAGCAGCAAGCAGGGCAGCACAGAACGGATTAGCATCTCATCACCGGACCTGGACGCGAGGTCCCCTAGCCATAAACCTGTTGTGTTAAAAATGATTAACCACGGCGAAAACGTGGCGCCTTCAGACCGCCGGCGCTCCAGGCTGCGGTTCGCGTCCGACCGTGTCTTTTGGGTCGCAAAAAACCACCGGCCGGCAGCGCTGTTCCCTTGACGCGAGCGCCCCGGCTGCCGCATGGTGCGGCCCCATGAACGGCCTTTTCTCCATTTGTGGCATTTGCCGCGAGATTACGAGCTAGCGATTCGCTGGCTGAGGCCGTCTTTTCTCCCGTGAGATCGACAAGACGCCCGGCCAGCCGGACTGATGACGGCTGCAAACGTGTGGGCGGGACCTATGGAGCTGAAGCTCTACGATACCCTGAGCAAGGACAAGCGCGTGTTCGCGCCGCTCGATCCGGACAATGTCCGGATGTATGTCTGCGGGCCGACGGTCTACGACTTCGCCCATATCGGCAATGCGCGGCCGGTGATCGTGTTCGACGTGCTGTTCCGCCTGCTGCGCCACGTCTATGGCGCTGACCACGTCACCTATGTCCGCAACATCACCGACGTGGATGACAAGATCAACGACCGCGCCGCGCGGGACTTTCCCGGCCTGCCGCTGAACGAGGCGATCCGCAAGGTCACCGCGCTGACCGAGCGCCAGTTCCATGATGACGTCGATGCGCTGTGCACGCTGCGCCCGACGGTCGAGCCGCGCGCCACCGAGCACATCGCCGAGATGCGCGCGATCATCGAGAAGCTGATCGCCGGCGGCCACGCCTATGTCGCTGAGGGGCACGTCCTGTTCGCTGTCAGCACCGATCCGGCCTACGGGCAGCTTGCGCGGCGCTCGCTCGACGAGATGATGGCCGGCGCGCGGGTCGATGTCGCGTCCTACAAGCGCGACGAGATGGACTTCGTGCTGTGGAAGCCGTCGAAAGTCGGCGAGCCGTCATGGCCGTCGCCCGGCGGCATCGCGGCGCCGGGCCGGCCGGGCTGGCACGTCGAATGCTCGGCGATGGCCTGGAAGCATCTCGGCGAGCAGTTCGACATCCACGGTGGCGGCATCGACCTCGTGTTTCCGCATCACGAGAACGAACTCGCCCAGTCCTGCTGCGCGTTTCATCGCGACCGCATGGCCAATGTCTGGATGCACAACGGCTTCCTGCAGGTCGAAGGCGAGAAGATGTCGAAGTCGCGCGGCAACTTCGTCACCATCCATGACCTCCTGGCCGACTGGCCGGGTGAGGTGCTGCGGCTCAACATGCTGAGGACGCACTACCGCTCGCCGATCGACTGGACGGTGAAGGGGCTCGAGGAGAGCGCGAAGACCCTCGACGACTGGTATGCGGTCGCCGGCGAGATCAGGGGTGAGCGACCTGCGGCGAGCGTGATCGAGGCGCTGACCGACGATCTCAACACGCCGCAGGCCATTGCCGCGCTGCATGCGCTGCGCGCACGGGCGGTTGCAGGCGACGCGCTGGCCAAGGGCGAGCTCGCCGCATCGCTGCGGCTGCTCGGCTTCCTCGCCGAGACGCCGCAGGCCTGGGCGCAGCGCAAGCAGCAGGGCGCAGGCGTCGATGCGGCGCGGGTCGAGGCGCTGATCGCCGACCGCGCCGCGGCCCGCGCCCGCAAGGACTTCAAGGAGTCCGATCGCATCCGCGACGAGCTTGCCGCGATGGGGGTGGTGCTGAAGGACGGCAAGGGCGCCGACGGCAAGCCGGTGACGACCTGGGAGATTGCGCGATGACCAAGCCCGACACACCTTTTCCCAAGCACTGGCGCTATTACATCGTGTTGAAGTGGGGCGTGATCGCGGTGGCGGCCGTGATCGCCCTCAAGCTTCTGGGAGCCTTCTGACATGGGACGCACCGTGCCAACGATCGGGCTGCGGCCCTACCTTCCGGCGGATGCGGCCATTGTCGCGGCGATCTTCGTCGAGAGCATCGAGGGACTGACCGGCGACGACTATTCCGAGGAGCAGCAGCAGGCCTGGATCGCGGCGGCCGACGACGAGGCGGCGTTCGGCGCGCGGCTCGGCCAGCAGCTGACGCTGGTGGCGACGCTGCAGTCCTCACCGGTGGGCTTCGCCTCCCTCAAGGGCGCCGACCATATCGAGATGCTCTATGTCCATCCTGGCGCCGCGGGGCAGGGCGTCGCGACCGCGCTGTGCGACGCGCTGGAGAAGCTCGCGGCGGCGCGCGGCGCGGCGAAACTCACGGTCGACGCCAGCGACACCGCGCACGGTTTCTTTCGCAAGCGCGGCTATGTCGACCAGCAGCGCAGCACCATTTCGGCGGGGGACGAATGGCTCACCAACACCCGCATGCAGAAGACGCTGGCCGAGGCGCCGCCGAAAGGTCCGATCCAATGACACGCGAGCGCCTCTACCTGTTCGACACCACATTGCGCGATGGCGCCCAGACCAACGGCGTCGACTTCACGCTGCAGGACAAGCGCCAGATCGCGCACATGCTCGACGACCTCGGCATCGACTATGTCGAGGGCGGCTATCCCGGTGCCAACCCGATGGACACCGAGTTCTTCGGCTCCGATCCCGGCCTTGGCCATGCCGCCTTCACCGCGTTCGGCATGACGCGGCGGCCCGGCCGCTCGGCCTCCAACGATCCTGGCCTCGCCACGCTGCTCGACGCCAGCGCGAAAGCGATCTGCTTCGTCGCCAAGGCGTCCGACTATCAGGTGCGCGTCGCGCTCGAGACCACCAATGAGGAGAACCTTGCCTCGATCCGCGACAGCGTCGCGGCCGCGAAGGCGAGGGGGCGCGAGGTGCTGGTCGACTGCGAGCATTTCTTCGACGGCTTCAAGTCCAATCCGGACTACGCCGTCGCCTGTGCGAAAGCGGCGTATGAGACCGGCGCGCGCTGGGTGGTGCTGTGCGACACCAATGGCGGCACCATGCCCCATGAGGTGGAGACCATCGTCGGCGAGGTGGCAAGGCATGTGCCCGGCGACCATCTCGGCATCCATGCCCACAACGATACCGAGCAGGCGGTGGCGAATTCGCTGGCGGCGGTGCGCGCCGGCGTGCGCCAGATCCAGGGCACGCTGAACGGCCTCGGCGAGCGCTGCGGCAACGCCAATCTGTGCTCGCTGATCCCGACGCTGAAGCTCAAGAAGGAGTTTGCCGACGCCTTCGACATCAACGTGTCCAACGACAAGCTCGCTTCGCTGGTCCATGTGTCGCGCGCGCTCGACAACATCCTCAACCGTCCGTCCGACCGCCATGCACCTTACGTCGGCGAGAGTGCGTTCGTCACCAAGGCGGGCATCCATGCCTCGGCGATCCTCAAGGAGCCGGAGACCTACGAGCATGTCGCGCCGGAGCTCGTCGGCAACCACCGCAAGGTGCTGGTGTCCGACCAGGCCGGCCGCTCCAACGTGCTCGCCGAGCTCGAGCGCGCCGGCATCGCGTTCGACCGCAACGATCCCAAGCTCGGCCGCCTGGTCGATGAGATGAAGGAGCGCGAGGCGGCAGGCTATTCCTATGAATCCGCCAACGCCTCGTTCGATCTGCTGGCGCGCCGCACGCTCGGCCGCGTGCCGGATTATTTCCGCGTCGAGCAGTTCGACGTCAATGTCGAGCAGCGCTACAACGCCAATGGCCAGCGCGTGACGGTGGCGCTCGCGGTGGTCAAGGTCAATGTCGCCGGCGAGATGCTGATCTCGGCGGCTGAAGGCAACGGCCCCGTCAACGCCCTCGACGTCGCGCTGCGCAAGGACCTCGGCAAGTACCAGAAGTACATCGAGGGCCTGAAGCTGGTCGACTACCGCGTCCGGATCCTCAATGGCGGCACGGAGGCGGTGACGCGGGTGCTGATCGAGAGCGAGGACGAGAAGGGCGAGCGCTGGATCACGGTCGGCGTGTCGCCGAACATCATCGATGCCTCGTTCCAGGCGCTGATGGATTCGGTGGTCTACAAGCTCGTCAAGTCGGAGGCGCCGGCTTGAAGCCGCGCCTCACGCTCACATCCGCTCGGTGACGCCGGTTTCGGTCGCCGCGCCGAGTGGCAGCGCCTCGCGCGCCTGCTCGAGGCGCGGCAGGATATCCTCGACCTTGTCCGCCGTCAGCAGCCGGACCGACAGGCCCGGCCGGATGAACTGGGTGGACCGCATGTGGTCGATCAGGCCGAGCAGGGGATTCCAGAAGCCGTCGATGTTGGCCATCAGGATCGGCTTGTTGTGCTGGCCGAGCTGCGCCCAGGTGAGCTGCTCCACCAGTTCCTCCAGTGTGCCGATGCCGCCCGGCAGCGCCACGAAGGCGTCGGAACGGTCGAACATCATCTGCTTGCGCTCGTGCATGTTGCGCGTCACGACCATTTCCTGGACGCGCTTGAGCGCGTTTTCCTTGTTGGTCAGGAATTCCGGGATGATGCCGGTGACATGGCCGCCATGGTCGAGCACCGCGCTCGCGACCGCACCCATCAGCCCGACGGAACCGCCGCCGTAGACCAGGCCGATGTCGTTTTCGGCGAGGGTGCGTCCGAGGGCCTGCGCCGCATCCATGAACTGGGGGTTGGTGCCGGGGCCTGAGCCGCAATAGACGCAGACCGTTCGAATGCGAGTGGAAATGGTGTCCATAAAGGCGATGTGGCACCGGGCGGTGACATCGTCAAGACGGCCCCGGCGAAGGCGGCGGGGCGGGATTTGTCCCCACGGCTCCCTGGCGCGGAAAAGATTTTCCCTTCAAGGGTATGCGAGGCACGCAAAAGCACTATATGACGGGCGATTGCCCTTGTTCCCGTGACCACGCGCGGCCGCGCCCGGTCGCCAGCCAGGTCCGCCTGATGACTGATTCCTCCGTCCGTTCGCATCCGCCCACGGTTCCCGCCGCAACCTCCCATGTCGCCGTCGATCGCGGCTCGCTGTTCGGCACGCTGGTGCGGCTGTGGCCCTACATCTGGCCGGGCGACCGCGCCGATCTGAAGATGCGGGTGGTCTGGGCGATGGTGCTGCTGCTGATCGCCAAGGTGGCGACGCTCGCGGTGCCGTTCACCTTCAAGTGGGCGATCGACGCGCTGAGCGGGGAGAACACCTCGCCGCTGGCCTCCGCCGACTGGACGACCTGGCTGATCGCCTCGCCGCTGATCCTGACCGCGAGCTATGGCCTGATGCGGGTGGTGATGGCGGTGCTCACGCAGTGGCGCGACGGCATCTTCGCGCAGGTTGCGATGCACGCGGTGCGGCGGCTCGCCTACATGACCTTCGTGCACATGCACGAGCTGTCGCTGCGCTTCCATCTCGAACGCAAGACCGGCGGCCTGACCCGCGTGCTGGAGCGTGGCCGCACCGGCATCGAGACCATCGTGCGCATGGTGATCCTGCAACTGGTGCCGACCATCATCGAGGTCGCGCTGCTGATCGGCGTGCTGCTGTGGAAGTTCGATTGGCGCTATGTGCTGGCGACCGTCGCCACCGTCGCGGTCTACATGTACTTCACCTACATCGCCACCGAATGGCGGATCGAGATCCGCCGGCGGATGAATGATTCCGACACCCAGGCCAACACCAAGGCGATCGACTCGCTGCTCAACTACGAGACGGTGAAGTATTTCGGCGCCGAGCACCGCGAGGCCGAGCGCTACGACCGTTCGATGCAGCGCTATGAGCGTGCCAGCGTCGACACCTACACCTCGCTCGCCTGGCTCAACACCGGGCAGGCGGTGATCTTCACCTGCGGACTGACCGCCACCATGGTGATGTGTGCGATCGGCATTCGCCAGGGCCACAACACCATCGGCGACTTCGTCATGATCAATGCCATGATGATCCAGCTGTACCAGCCGCTCAACTTCATGGGCATGGTCTATCGCGAGATCAAGCAGGCGGTGATCGACATCGAGAAGATGTTCGACGTGCTGGCGCGCCATCCGGAGGTCAAGGACAGGCTGGACGCCACGCCGCTCGTCGTCTCCAGCGGCGCGGTGCGCTTCGAGGACGTGCAGTTCGCCTATGATCCGGCGCGCCCGATCCTCAAGGGGCTGTCGTTCGAGGTGCCGGCCGGCAAGACGGTCGCCATCGTCGGGCCGTCGGGGGCCGGCAAGTCGACCATCTCACGCCTTCTGTTCCGTCTCTACGACGTCAGCGGCGGCCGCATCCTGATCGATGGTCAGGACATCCGCGCCGTGACGCAGGCCTCGCTGCGCGCCGCGATCGGCATGGTGCCGCAGGATACCGTGCTGTTCAACGACACCATCCGCTACAACATCCGTTACGGTCGCTGGAACGCCAGTGACCAGGAGGTCGAGGAGGCGGCGGCGCTTGCCCAGATCGACGGCTTCATCCGGATGTCGCCCAAGGGCTATGAGACCGAGGTCGGCGAACGCGGCCTCAAGCTGTCCGGCGGCGAGAAGCAGCGTGTGGCGATTGCGCGCACCATTCTCAAGGGGCCGCCGATCCTGCTGCTCGACGAGGCGACCTCGGCGCTCGACAGCCACACCGAGAAGGAGATCCAGGATTCGCTCGACCGCGTGTCGCGCGACCGCACCTCGCTGGTGATCGCGCACCGCCTGTCCACCATCGTCGGGGCGGACGAAATCATCGTTCTCGACCGCGGCCAGATCGCCGAGCGGGGCCGCCACGCGCAACTTTTGGCCGCAAACGGGCTTTACGCCAGCATGTGGAACAGGCAACGTGAGGCCGAAGAGGCGCGGGAAAGGCTGGCGCAGACCGGCGACATCGATTCGCCGGAGCGTGCCGCTCCGCACCTCGGCGACCCATTGGCGACGCCCGACGCCGCCGAGTAGCCGCCGTCTACGTTTCTCCGCTCAGCCAGGTTGATCCATGTCCATCGCCAATTCGATTCGCGCGCAAATTCCCCCGATCCATCCGGAGGGCTACCCCTTCATCGGCGGATTTGCGCTCGTCAGCTTGCTCCTGTTCTGGCTGTGGTCGCCGCTCGGCTGGATCGGCGTGGGGCTGACGGTGTGGTGCGCGCTGTTCTTCCGTGACCCGGTGCGGGTGACGCCGGTGCGCGAAGGGCTCGTGGTGTCGCCGGCCGACGGGCGGGTGTCGATGATCGCCCAGGTGGTGCCGCCGGCGGAGCTCGGCCTCGGCGACAAGCCGTTGCTGCGGGTCTCCGTGTTCATGAGCGTGTTCAACTGCCACGTGAACCGCAGCCCGGTGGCCGGCCGCATCGAGCGCATCGCCTACCGTCCGGGCAAGTTCATCAATGCCGAGCTCGACAAGGCCAGCGAGGACAATGAACGCAACTCGCTGGTGATCTCGACCCCCGACGGCCGCATCGGGGTGACCCAGATCGCCGGCCTCGTGGCGCGGCGTATCGTCTCGTTCGTGCGCGAAGGCCAGACGCTGAGCGCCGGCGAGCGCTTCGGCCTCATCCGCTTCGGTTCCCGCCTCGACGTCTACCTGCCCGAGGGCGCCAAGGTGCTGGTGTCCGAGGGGCAGACCGCGATCGCCGGCGAGACCGTGCTGGCCGATTTCCGCCTCGGTGACGGCGGCCGTACCTACCGGGTGGATTAACCCTCGCCGACATGCCCGGCGCCGGCCGGTTCCGGTGATGGCGGAGCCGCCGGCCGATGGCTATATTGGGGGGATGTCCATGCCCTATGATCCGAGATCCGCAGACCCCAAGCGCCGCCGGTTCCGCCCGATTCCGCTGCGCATGCTGGTGCCCAACGTTATCACGCTGCTGGCGATCTGCGCCGGCCTGACCGCCATCCGCCTGTCGACCGAGGGCCGGCTGGAACTGGCGCTGGCGGCCATCGTGTTCGCGGCGCTGCTGGACGGCATCGACGGCCGCGTGGCGCGGGCCATCAAGGGCCAGTCGCGGTTCGGTGCCGAGCTCGACAGCCTCGCCGACTTCGTCAATTTCGGCGTCACGCCGGGCCTGATCCTGTATTTCTGGCAGCTGCACGAGCTCAGCAATGTCGGCTGGATCGCCGCCATGATCTTCGCCATCAGCGGCGGGCTGCGGCTGGCGCGCTTCAACGCCACCATGGACGATCCGAACCGCCCGGCCTACGCGGCGGGCTTCTTCACCGGTGTGCCGGCGCCGGCCGGCGCGCTGCTGGTGCTGCTGCCGATCTACCTGTCGTTCCTCGACCTGCCCAAGCTGCCGACCACGCTGGTTGCGCTCTACACCCTGCTGATTGCGTTTCTGATGGTGTCGCGCCTGCCGGTGTTCTCCGGCAAGACCATCAGCACGCGCGTGCCGCCGGAGATGGTGCTGCCGATGTTCGTGGGCGTCGTCCTCGTGATCGCGCTCCTGATCGGCTACCCCTGGCACATGCTGTCGGTGGGCGCGCTGGTCTACCTCGCGACCTTGCCGGCCGGCTGGCTGTCCTACCGCCGGCATGAGCGGGCCGCCGCAGCCGCGGCCGCGCGGGCGACCGCAGCCGCGTCCGGTTCGCTCGGGCAGCCGGCCCCGTTCGAGGCGTCGCCGCCATCTCCCGCCGACGACAACAGGCCGCCAAGGTTGAATTAAAAGGCCGAACTCAAAGGCTGAATTGAAGGCTCAATTGGCGACATTCGGTCGCCTCCGGGACGACAGGCGTTAACGAAGTGTTGCGGCGGCCGTCCGGCCCGCCGCAGGCGGTTGCGCGCCGTGCATCCGGCGCCCCGCGAAAATGGCGCAAGTCGTTGCACCATAAGCCATCGGCGGCTTCTGTATCCTTTGGTTTTACCCGTCCTTAATCGCGGCGACGCTAGGGTGACATCGCGCGGTCCAGAACGGGACGCGTCGCCGTCCAGGACCGACGGTCGTGTGAGTGCGCGGACGCGTCGGAGCTTTCCCCATGGATTTCGCCACCAGTATCGGCCTCCTCGTAGGCACGGCCGTCATCGCCGTCATGATGCTCTTGGGCGGCGACCTCGAAATGTTCGTGTCCGAACACGCCGCGATCATCATTTTCGGCGGCTCGTTCGCCGCGACGCTGATCCGCTTTCCGCTGAGCTCGATGCTGCACGGCCTGCCGCTCGGCGCCAAGTTCGCCTTCACCATGCGGCGGACCACCGCGCGTGAGCTGGTCGACCAGCTCGCCAGCCTCGCCGAGATCGCGCGCAAGCAGGGCCCGGTCGGCCTCGAGAAGGTCGAGATCGACGATCCGTTCCTCGCCAAGGGCATTCGCTACGTCGCCGACGGCTACGATGTCGACTTCATCCGCGACAACCTCGAGCGCGACCGCGATAATTTCGTCGCCCATCTCGACGAGGGCCAGAAGATCTACCGCGCCATCGGCGACTGCGCCCCGGCGTTCGGCATGGTCGGCACCATCATCGGCATGGTGCAGATGTTCGCCAACATGAGCGACCCCGCCAAACTCGGCCCGTTCATGGCGACCGCGCTGCTCGCGACGCTCTACGGCGCCGTGGTCGCCAACATCTTCTGTCTGCCGATCGCCGACAAGCTGCAGCTCAAGCTGCACGACGAAGACACCAACCGCACGCTGATCATCGACGGCATCCTGATGATCCGCGACTCCAAGAGCTCGGCGCTGGTACGCGAGATGCTGCTCGCCTACCTGCCGGAAAAGCATCGTCACAGCGCTGACGAGCCCGTTCCGGCGTAACGGCAGCGAGCTGGACGAAAGCCGATGGCGAGGAAAAAAAAGCACGACGGACATGCCGGCGGCCACGGCTGGTTCGTCACCTTTGCCGACCTGATGGGTCTGCTGATGAGCTTCTTCGTCATGCTCTGCGCATTCTCGACGCAGGATCAGCAGAAGCTCAAGATCGTTGCCGGCTCAATGCGCGAGGCGTTCGGCGTGCAGAACGAGGCGCGCTACTCCGGCGTGATCGAGACCGACGGCCTGCCGACCCGTGTCAAGCTGAAGAACGTCGCCCATATCAATCCGGAGGATTCGTCCAACACGCCGACGCCGGACCAGGACGAGAACAGCCGCGTCACAGGCGCGCGGATGAAGACCGACCGCGAGTTCGCGCTGGCGTCCGCCTCGCTGCGCCAGGCGCTGCAGGACATGCCGGAGCTGACCGAGATCTCCAAGCACATCATGTTCGAGGAGACAAAGCAGGGGCTGAACCTCGAGATCATCGACCAGGACGGCCGTTCGATGTTCGCCGACGGCTCCAAGGAGCCCTATGAGCGGACCCGCGTGCTGCTGCAGAAGCTGGCCGCGCCGCTCAAGGCGACGCCGCTGCGGATCACGATTTCCGGCCATACCGCCGCCGGCTTCGTCTCGCCGCGCACCGGCTATGATGGCTTCGACCTGTCGGCGGACCGCGCCAACACGGTGCGGCAGATCCTGGAGCGGGAAGGGCTGCCGCCGAGCCATATCTTCGGGGTCACCGGCAAGGCCGACACCCAGCCGCTGTTTCCCGACGATCCCTCGCTCGCGGCCAATCGCCGCGTGACCATCACATTGATGCGCGAGGATCCGCCGCTGCCGCCCAACCTCAAGCCCTGATTCCGGTCGCGATCAGGCCGGTGCGGGGCAGGGCGCCTCGTAACAAGCTGATGACAATTTGCATGACATGCAATTGTGCATGCCTGTGGCCCAAAAATGCGCTAACCTATGCGCTATGCGCGGAACTATAAGCCGCCGCTTGCCATTGTGCAGTGAAGCAATCGAGGTAGGCCCTTCATGCAGTCTGAAGTCACAGTAACCGCCGCGGAGGCGCCGGCGGCGAATGGCTATGGCGAGGCCCACTCGACGGCCAGCTTCAAGGCCCTGCTGCTCGGCAGCATCGGTGTCGTCTACGGTGACATCGGCACCAGCCCCCTGTACGCCTTCCGCGAGGCCGTGACGGCCGCCGCGTCGGCGGACGGGGTCACCCCCCATGCCGTGATCGGAGTGATCTCCCTGATCCTCTGGGCGCTGATCGTGGTGGTCACCCTCAAATATGTTCTGATCCTGATGCGGGCCGACAACAACGGCGAGGGCGGAACCCTGGCCCTGATGGCTCTGGCACAACGGGCACTGGCAGGGCGTAGCGGTACAATAGTATTGCTAGGCATTATCAGCGGTGCGCTGTTCTATGGCGACGCGGTGATTACCCCGGCGCTGTCGGTGTTGTCCGCGATCGAAGGCATCAAGATCGCCACCGAGGCTCTCGACCCCTATGTGGTGCCGCTGACGCTTGTCATCCTGCTCGCGCTGTTCGCGGTGCAGTCGCGCGGCACGGCCCATGTCGCGGCCTTCTTCGGGCCGATCATGCTGGTGTGGTTCGCCATCATCGGCTTCGCGGCCCTGCCGCAGATCGCCAAGCACCCGGAGGTGCTGATGGCGTTCAATCCGCTCAATGCGGTCAGCTTCCTGCTGCACCATGGCGTCATCGGCCTTGTCACGCTCGGCGCCGTGTTCCTGGCGGTGACGGGTGCCGAGGCGCTCTATGCCGACCTCGGCCATTTCGGCAAGCGGCCGATCCAGATCGCGTGGTTGTCCATCGTGCTGCCGTCGCTGGCGCTGAACTATCTCGGGCAGGGGGCGCTGGTGATCGGCAATCCCAAGGCGATCGAGAATCCGTTCTATCTGATGTTCCCGGACTGGGCGCTGCTGCCGATGGTGGCGATGGCGACCGTCGCCACCGTCATCGCCAGCCAGGCGGTGATCACCGGTGCCTATTCGCTGACCCGCCAGGCGATCCAGCTCGGCCTGTTGCCGCGGTTCGAGATCCGCCACACCTCCGAAAGCCACGCCGGCCAGATCTATATTCCGCGCGTCAACTCCCTGCTGCTGGTCGCCGTGGTGTTGCTGGTGGTGCTGTTCCGCTCCTCCAGCGCGCTGGCCTCGGCCTACGGCATCTCGGTGACCGGCACCATGGTGGTGACCGCACTGATGGGCTTTGTCGTGATCTGGAAGGTGTGGCGCTGGTCGGCGGTTGCCGCGGCCGCGCTGATCGCGCCGTTCCTGCTGCTCGACCTCACGTTCCTCGGCGCCAACCTGCTCAAGGTGTTCGAGGGCGGCTGGGTGCCGCTCGCGCTCGGCGGCCTCGTGATGCTGCTGATGTACACCTGGCGGCGCGGCAGCCGGCTGCTGTTCGAGAAGTCGCGCAAGCTCGAGCTGCCGCTCGCCGATCTCGTGGCGATGCTGGAGAAGAAGCCGCCGCAGCGCGTGCCCGGCACCGCGGTGTTCCTGACCAGCGATCCGCACAGCGCGCCGACGGCGCTGATGCATAGTCTGAAACACTACAAAGTGCTGCACGAGAAGAACGTTATTCTCACCATCGAGACCGCGTCGACCCCGCGCATCGATCTGTCCGAGCGCGTGCGGCTGGAGCAGATCAGCCCGACCTTCTCGCGGGTGGCGCTGCGCTTCGGCTTCATGGAGACGCCGAATGTGCCGAAGGCGCTCGCGGTCGCCCGCAAGCTCGGCTGGCAGTTCGACATCATGTCGACGTCGTTCTTCCTGTCGCGGCGGGCGCTGAAGCCGGCGGCGCATTCCGGCATGCCGCGCTGGCAGGATCATCTGTTCATCGCGCTGAGCCGTTCCGCCAACGACGCCACCGACTATTTCCAGATCCCGACCGGCCGCGTGGTCGAGGTCGGCACGCAGCTCAGCATCTGATCTAGGACTGCGGTCGCAGGTCGGCCGGGCAGGGATGTCCGGCCACGCCCGGCCGGCGCTTGATTTTTCAGCCATAACAAGGGACTTTGGCGCCCGCCTCAGGCGGCGCGCGCCGCTTCGGGCTGCCTTCTGGGCACTCGCCTCCAGGGCACTCATGGACCATCTGGATCAAGGAGCTCCGCGTGACGGACCAACCCCATCGCGTGCATGATTTGAAGGCGACCGACGTTGCGGCGGGAATCGCCGACGGCCGCTATCTGTTGATCGATGTGCGCGAGCCCAACGAGGTCGCCGCCGAGGCTTATCCCGACGCGGTGGTGCTGCCGCTGTCGTCGTTCGATCCCAGCGACATTCCCGATCCGCAGGGCAAGACCGTGGTGTTCGCTTGCCGTTCGGGCCGCCGCTCCGTCACCGCATCGCTCGCCGCGCAGGCCGAGGGCCTGCCGTTTGACAGCCACCTCGAAGGCGGCATCCTGGCGTGGAAGGCCGCCGGACTGCCCGTGAAAACCGGCGGCTGACACGGCATCATGAATCCGGTCTTCGCCGACCTGCCGGTCACCATCTTCGAAGCGATGTCGCAGCTCGCGCGCGACCACGACGCCATCAATCTCGGCCAGGGCTTTCCCGACGACGCAGGTCCCGAGGACATCCGCCGCAAGGCAGCGGACGCGGTGCTCAACGGCTACAACCAGTATCCGTCGATGATGGGTCTGCCGGAACTGCGCCAGGCGATCGCCGCGCACTACGGCCACTGGCACGGCGTGACGCTCGATCCGATGAGCGAGGTGCTGGTGACGTCGGGCGCGACCGAGGCGCTCGCGGGCGCCATCCTCGGCCTGGTGCAGCCGGGCGACGAGGTGATCGTGTTTCCGCCGGCGTACGACGCCTACAATCCGCTGATCCGCTGCGCTGGCGGCGTGCCGCGTTTCGTGCGCCTTCAGCCGCCGCACTGGCGCATTCCCGAGGAGGCGCTGCGCGCGGCGATCACGCCGAAGACCAAGTACCTGATCTTCAACAACCCGCTCAATCCCTCGGCGATCGTCTATCCGCGCGAGGACCTCGAGCTGTTGGCGCGCATCTGCAGGGAGTACAACCTGATCGCGATCTGCGACGAGGTGTGGGAGCACGTCATCTTCGACGGCCGCAGCCACATTCCGCTGATTTCGCTTCCCGGCATGCGCGACCGCACCGTGAAGATCGGTTCCGCCGGCAAGATCTTCTCGCTCACCGGCTGGAAGGTCGGCTTCGTCTGCGCCGCGCCGCCGCTGCTGCGCGTGCTGGCGAAGTCGCATCAGTTCCTGACCTTCACCACGCCGCCGAACCTGCAGGTGGCGGTCGCCTACGGCCTCGGCAAGCCCGACGACTATTTCCTGTCGATGCGCGCCGAGCTCGCGCGCAGCCGCGACCGCCTGACCGATGGGCTGAGAGGCCTCGGCTTCCCGGTGCTGCAGTCGGAGGGCACGTATTTCCTCAATGTCGATCTGTCGCCGCTCGGGCTCAACGAGACCGACGAGCAGTTCTGTCGCCGTCTCGTCGCCGAGTACAAGGTCGCGGCCATTCCGGTGTCTGCGTTCTACGAGGACGATCCCGTCACCTCGGTGATCCGCTTCTGCTTCTCCAAGAAGGACGCGACCATCGATGCGGCGCTGGAGCGGCTGTCGCGCGCGCTGCGCAGCCGGTGAGGGGAAACATCATGC
Organism: Bradyrhizobium sp. 2TAF24; assembly: GCF_052115025.1. Lineage (NCBI taxonomy): Bacteria > Pseudomonadati > Pseudomonadota > Alphaproteobacteria > Hyphomicrobiales > Nitrobacteraceae > Bradyrhizobium > Bradyrhizobium sp. 2TAF24. The sequence goes on from NZ_JBFRFW010000010.1 coordinate 203,751, forward strand.
GCGCCAAAGCCTGGCTGTTCGCCGCCGCCGCCGTGCTCGCTGCCGTCCAGGCGCGTGCCGACGAGCGCGTGGTCAACTTCTACAACTGGTCGAACTACATGGCGCCCGGCGTGCTGGAGCAGTTCACCAGGGAGACCGGCATCAAGGTGGTCTACGACACCTTCGACGCCAACGAGACGCTGGAGACGCGCCTGCTCGCCGGCAAGTCCGGCTATGACGTGGTGGTGCCGACCGCTTACTTCCTGCAGCGCCAGATCAAGGCCAGCGTCTTCCAGAAACTCGACAAGGCGAAGCTGCCGAACCTCGCCAATGCCTGGCCGTTCGTTGCCGAGCGGCTCGCGGTCTACGATCCCGGCAACGTCTACGCCGCCAATTACATGTGGGGCACCACCGGCATCGGCTACAACGTCAAGGCGGTGCGCGCCATCCTCGGCGATGGCGCGAAGATCGATTCCTGGGACATCGTGTTCAAGCCGGAGAACCTCGCGAAGTTCAGGGAGTGCGGCGTGCACATGCTGGATTCCGCTGACGATATCCTGCCCGCCGCTCTGAACTATCTCGGCCTCGATCCCAATTCGAGCAAGGCCGAGGACCTGGAGAAGGCCGCTGACCTCGTCAGCAAGGTGCGTTCGTCGGTGCGCAAGTTCCACTCCTCGGAGTATCTCAGCGGGCTCGCCACCGGCGAGATCTGCCTGGTGGTCGGCTGGTCCGGCGACATCAAGCAGGCACAGAGCCGCGCGGTGGAAGCCAACAACGGCGTCGAGATCGGCTATGCCATCCCCAAGGAGGGCGCGCAGATGTTCTTCGACAACCTCGTCATCCCGGCGGATGCCAAGAACGTTGCCGAGGCGCATGAGCTGATCAACTTCCTGTACCGCCCGGACATCGCGGCAAAGAACTCGGACTTCCTGTCCTACGCCAGCGGCAACCTCGCGAGCCAGAAGCTGATCAGCCCGAAGGTGGCGGGCGACACCACGATCTATCCGGACGAGGCGACGCTGAAGAAGCTGTTCGTCATCACCGCCCGCGAGCCGGCGACGCAGCGCATCATCAACCGGCTGTGGACGCGGGTGAAGACCGGCCGCTGAGGCACCGCAATCTTTACCTCGGATGAGCTGGCGACATCCGGGAGACATGCGAGAAACGATCCCGGAGAATTGCTGCGTTCATTCGGACCGCACGCTGTTTGCTGGTCATGCGGTGCGCAGTGAGCGGGGGGCCTTCCCCTCATGGTGAGGAGCGCAGCGAAGCCGCGCGTCTCGAACCATGAGGCCAATGCGTCGCCGCCCGGGTTGTGTGCCACGAAGATTGATGCGCTGGGGCCTCATCCTTCGAGACGCAGGCTGCCCCTGCTCCTCAGGATGAGGTGAGAGGTGGATGCGCGTTCACGAGCTGGATCCGCAGAACGCCGCGCCTCACCGCCAGCGGCGGTGCAGCCACAGCCACTGTTCGGGATGCTCGCGCACCCAGCCCTCGATCACGCTCGTCACCGCCTGCATGGTGGCGGCGACGTCGATCCTGCCGGCGGCGTCGCGGACCGGGACGACTTCCGGCGACAGCTCAGCGCGGAACCGGTAGCCGGGCAGGCGGATGATGCGCACGCCGTGGATCGGCACCTCGATCTGGCGCGCAAGCCGCGCCAGCAGCGGATTGGCCTTGGCCTTGCGGCCGAAGAAGGTGACGTCGACGCCGCGGCCGAAATGCTGATCGACCAGCATGCCGACATGGACGCCGTCTTCCAGCGCGCGGGCGAGGCGCAGCGGCGCGTCCGGGGTGGTCGCGATCATGGTGCCCATGTTCACTGCGCGGATCTTCTGGATGGCGCGGTCGGCGGCGGCGATGTTGGGACGGCGGAACAGCACCGCGGATTCCAGGCCATAGGCCGGCGCGGCGAGGGCGGGCAGCTCCCAGTTGGCGAGATGCGAGGCGAAGATCAGCGCGCCCTTGCCGTCGTCGTGGAGCTTGCCGAAGATCTCCGCCGTGCCCGGCGCGAGCTCGATGCGGCTGCGCTCGGGATGGGCCGGGTCGAGGTCCCAGACATGGTCGAGATGAGCGACCTCGGCGCCGACGCGGCCGAGATTCTCCCAGACACCGAGCAGGATGGCCTCGATCTCGGCGTCGCTCTTGTCGGGGAAGGCGGCCTTGAGGTTGGCGCGGCCTATCTTGTGCTCGGGCAGATAAGGCCCGACCGCGCGGGTGATCCGCGCGAACGCGCCGGCGGTGCGCTCCGCATCGAAATGCCTGGTCACGCGCAGCAGGACGACGACGAGGCCGCCGATTACGGCCTCGACCAGTGGCTTGGTGGCATCGCGGACGATGGCCCTGGCGCGGAGAACGAGCCGCAGCATCAAAACTGGACGATGATCTTGCCGAACACCTGGCGGCTTTCCATCCGCGCCAGCGCCGAGGCGACGTTGTCGAGCGGCACCGCGGTGTCAATCACCGGCTTCATGCCGGCCGCCATCTTGTCGAGGCTCTCGGCGATGTTGCGCATCGAGGCGCCGAACGAGCCGAGGATGCGGTACTGCTGCTGGAACAACTGCATCAGGTTGAGCGTGGTGGTCGGGCCGGAGGTCGAGCCGCAGGTCACGAGGCGGCCGCCGCGCTTCAGCGACAGCAGCGAGCCGTTGAAGGTATCGGCGCCGACATGCTCGAACACCACGTCGACACCCTTCTTCTTGGTGATCTTGCGCGTCTCGTGCTCGAAGCGGTCCTTGCGGTAGTTGATGACATGGTCGGCGCCGAGCGCCTTGACGCCCTCGATCTTGGCGTCGTCGCCCACGGTCGTGATCACGGTGCAGCCGATCGCCTTGGCCATCATGATGGCGACGGTGCCGATGCCGGAGCCGCCGGCGTGCACCAGCACAGTCTCGCCGGGCGCGAGCTTGGCGTTGTCGAACAGCATGTGCTGCACGGTGGAGAACGCGATCGGCGCGCAGGCGGCGTCGCGATGGCTGACGCCTTCGGGCACCGGGATCACCAGCCGCTCGGACAGGTTGAGCAGCTCGCGGGCGAAGCCGTCGACATGGAAGCCCATGATGCCGGCGACGTTCTCGCAGAGGTTGTCACGGCCTTCACGGCAGGCCTTGCAGGTGCCGCAGGTCAGCGCGCCATACATCACCACCGGCTGGCCGACCCTGAAGCGCGTGACGCCGGCGCCGACCGCGGCGATCTCGCCGGACGCTTCCGCGCCGACGACCAACGGCAGCTTGCGCTTGGCGAACGCCATGCCGCGATAGCCCCAGACGTCGATATGGTTGAGCGCGACCGCCTTGACGCGGATCTGGACCTCACCATCGCCCGGCGGGGGCGGGGCGGCCGTGTCCGCCACAATGAGCTGGCGGTCGGCAACAAGGGTCAGCGCGCGCATGCGATTAGTCCTGAAAAACGGGGGTAAAACGACCATCGAAGGCCGCCCTGCGTATCACCCGTCCGGGCCGGCACGTCAACCGCCAAGACCGGGCATTCGGGGGCGTTCGGAGCCTCCTGGGGACGCCGTGGCGGGGTTTCGCGGGAGGTGGTGCCCAAAGCGGCCAAGGCCGCCCTGGGGGCGGCCGGCGTGATTCAGAGGGGCGTGTGCGTCAGGCCGGCTCGCCGGTCAGGATCAGCGAGGCGTTCTGGCCGCCGAAGCCGAACGAGTTCGACATCACCGCGGTGACCTTGGCGTCGCGGGCCTTGTTGGGCACCACGTCGAACTGGATCGCGGGATCCGGAACCTCGTAGTTGATGGTCGGCGGGATGCGCTGATGCGACAGCGTCAGCAGCGAGAACACCGCTTCCACCGCGCCGGCGGCGGACAGCGTGTGGCCGATCATCGACTTGTTGGAGGACACCGGAACGGTGCGGGTGCGCTCGCCGAACACAGAGGAGATGCCGAGATACTCCATCTTGTCGTTCTCGGGCGTGCCGGTGCCGTGGGCGTTGATGTAATCAATCTGTTCCGGCGTCATGCCGGCGTCGGCGAGCGCGTTGCGCACGCAGCCGATGATCGGCTTGCCGTCCGGCGACGAGCGGGTGCGGTGGAACGAATCCGCAAGCTCGCCGCAGCCGGCGACGACGCCGAGAATCGTCGCGCCGCGCGCGGTGGCGGCCTCATAGCTCTCCAGCACCAGGGCGCCGGCGCCTTCCGCCATCACGAAGCCGTCGCGGTTTTTCGCGAACGGCTTGACGGCGCCCTGCGGCGGATCGTTCTGGGTGGACAGCGCCGACAGCAGCGAGAAGCGGATCAACGCTTCCGGATTGACCGAGCCGTCGGTCGCAACGCACAGCGCCGCATCGGCCTCGCCGCGACGGATCGCCTCGACGCCGAGCTGGATGGCGCTCGCACCGGAAGCGCAGGCGGTCGACAGCGAGATCGGCGAGCCCTTGGTGCCGAAGCGTTCGGCGAGATGGTCGGCGACCGAGCCGAACAGGAAGCGGCGGTGGAAGTCGGTGAAGCGGCCGCCGCCGCACACCTTCAGCATGGTGTCGTAGTTGATGTCGCTGGTGGCGCCGGTGGCGCGCGACAGGATGTGGCGCTGCGGCCACTCGACCTCGACAGGCGCGACGGCGAGGAACAGCGGGCCCGGGAAGTCGCCCTTGCTGCCGATGCCGGCCTCCGCGATCGCTTCCTCGGTGGCGAGGTCGGCAAGGCGTTCGGACAGATCGGTGGAGGAGAAGGGATCGATCGGCACGAAGTCGACGGCGCCGGCCATCGTGGTCTTCATGCCGTCGATCGGAAAGCGGGTGATGGTGCGAATGCCGGACTGGCCGGCGACGAGCTTCGACCAGTTCTCGGCCTTGCCGGCGCCGAGCGAAGTCACCACGCCGGTGCCGGTGACGACCACGATCGGGCGTCCGAACTTGTCACGCTTTGCCGTCATCGTTCCTCCAGTCGGACCTTGATCGGCCCGCAGCGTCCGTGCGCGATCAGCGCACGGCCTCGACCAGCGCCATGCCTTCGCCGCGCCAGTGGCCGGCGCCGACGACCACTATCTGGTCCGGCGCCCCCGACATTTCAATCTCGAACCCGGTCGAATCGTTGGCCGGGAACATCTCGCCTCGTGACAGCGCGAGCGCGGCGAGCGCGAGGCCGAGCGGAAACTGCGCCTCGACCGTGTGACCGAACATCGTGTTGGTGGCGCGCACTGCGAGCGGCTGGTGCGCGGCCAGGAAAGCGCGCTCCTCGGCGGTGGCCGGCTCCGCGCCGGTGGCGCCGGTGATCACGGCGACCTTGTCGGTCGCAGGCTTGAGCTCGCCCCACAGCTTCTCGAGCGTCGCGGTGACGTCGCCGGCGCTCTTGCGCCGGGCGTGGTCGGCGACCACCCGGCTGAGGCGGGCGAACGGCTTGGCGCCGCGCGCCTGTGCATGCGCCTTCGATTCGACCACCAGGAACACGCCGCCCGAGCCGAGCGCGAATCCGCCACGCTCGCCGCGCGCCCACACCGGGCGGTAGCTGTCCTTGAGATTGAAGTCGCCGAACTCGTAGAGCATCAAGAGGTCCTTGCGCTCGCCGTTGTGGGCGGCGCCGATCAGGGCGATGTCGCTCTGGCCGGCGTTGATGCGCGCAAGCGCGATCCGTGCGGCGTCGACGCCGGCGGCTTCCTCGCCCATGAAGGTGCGGGACGAGCCGGTGACGCCGTGGACGATGGCGATGTTGCCGGCCAGCAGGTTCGACAGCTGCGCCAGGAACAGGGTCGGGCGCAGGTCGTTGAGCAGCCGTTCATTCAGGAAGCCGGGCGCGCTGTTGCCCTGCGCCTCGGCGTTGAGGATGGCGCTGTCGACGGCGAGATCGCGCTCGCCGCCGCCGGCGGCCACGATCATGTCCATCTTCGCGAGGATGTCCTTGTTGCCCTTCACGCCGGCCGAATCGAGCGCGAGGCCCGCGGCATAGGTGCCGATGCGCTGCCAGGCTTCCATCTGGCGCTGATCGCCCTTCTTGGGGATCTGGGCGTCGAACGACACCGGCACCATCGGATGCACGATGTAGGGCGCATAGCCGCTGCCGTCGACATTGACGCGGCGCGCGGCGAGCGCTTCCCAGTGCGCATCGAGGCCGAGGCCGAGCGAGGACGCGATGCCGATGCCGGTGATCCAGGCCTCGTGCGCGTCCGACGGTTGCTTATCAGCCTGCGCGTCAACCATGGGCGATCGCCTGTCGGGGGAAACCGAGCTTGTCCGCCATCAGATCCATGTGGCGGCGCAGGTCGGGATGGGGGAAGGGGACATGGCGGAAGGTCAGGCTGGCGTTGCAACGTAGCTTGCCATCCACCGAGATTTTTGCGTCGGTCACCGCGAAGCCCGAGCCTTCATGCGCGATCGTGGCGTCGATGATCAGCCGTTCTCCCGGCGCAATGAAGCTGCGCATCTTCGCTTCCTTGACCGAGGCCAGGAACGGCATGCGCTCGAACTTCATCATCGCGATCAGCAGCCAGCCCGAGGTCTGCGCCATGGCCTCGATCAGCAGCACGCCCGGCATCAGCGGATAGCCGGGGAAGTGGCCTTCGAAGATGGTGCTGGTCTCGGGGACGTTGGCTTCGACCGTGATCGTCCGCTCGCCGACGTCGAGGGCGGCGATGCGGTCGATCAGTTGGAAGTATGCGAGATTCATGGCGGCCGGGCTTTAAGCGCCCTTGGCGGCGACCAGTTCGTCGATACGCGCGCTGAGGTTCTTCAGGACGAAGTACTGCTCGGTGGTCGCCTTGCCGTCGTTGACCTCCTGGGTCCACTTCTCGAGCGGCAGCTTGATCCCGAACGCTTTGTCGATCGCGAACGCGATATCGAGGAAGTCCAGGCTGTCGATGCCGAGATCGTCGATGGCATGGCTCTCGGGGGTGATCGTGTCGCGAGGGATGTCGCAGGTCTCAGCAATGATATTGGCGACCTGATCGAATGTGGCTGTCATCATTAAGCCTTTGATGTATTTGCGAGAATTGCCGTGATTGGGCAGGTCGCAAGAGTGGTCGTGCCGGGAAGGGGCCATCCTCCGGCATGAAGTCGAATGCCCGTATATCGGAGCGCCGGCTTGAGTTCAATGCCAGCGCGGGTGGGGTGTGGAGGCCCTCCACGTCCCGTTGTGCAATCGCCCGCATCCAGCCGTCGCGCAGCCCGGCGGCCGGGATTCGGGGATCCACGGGCTGCGCAGGCCACACCGCAATCATGGAATTCTGGTGGCCGGGGCACGGTGGCGGCGGAATTTGGCGGGTGCGATTCGTCCCGGCGGCTTCGCGGCCGGCGACGCCTGCCCGCGGCGGCGGTCGGCGCGCCGATCAGATGTGGTCCGCCGGTCGGGACGGGATGATCTTGTCCACCGGCAGCTTGCCGCAGTCGCGCCGGCCGACCAGCACGCAGTCCTGGGTGCGGCGCATGTCGGCGAGCGTCGTTGCCAGCCAGACGCCGATGGCGGTGAGCAGCAGCGTGAACATCAGCGCCGCGACGTTGATGAGCATGCGATGGCGATAGTCGTCGGTCCGGGCGTGATTCAGCGGAGACGCCGCATTCGGTATGCTTTTGACGACATTCAGCGCGATCGGCCGGCCATCGCGGGCTGCATGATTGTCCTGCAGCACCGCAAGCGGGCGACCGGGAGGTTTGGCGAGGGTCCGCGGTCTGAACGGGATGACGCGATGATCGTCATTGGTCACGACCGGCTGCCGGCTCGACATGAAATCAGGCCTGTTCGTGAAGCGTTACGGCCAAAGCCTAGCACGATCGTCGCGCGCCGAAACCGCTTAATTGCAGGGCGGTGCGGGATCGCGGGCTTTTGATGGCGGCGGCGTTGCGACTTGCGGAGCAGTGGGCGCGCGATCTAACCTTGCGAGTCCTGGCTTTTTCCAGGTCCCGTCGTGGCTCCTGTGGCCGCGACGGGATGGTGTTGGGTGGGCGCGGGCGTCCCGATTCCAACATTCGCATCCCCTTGCGGAAGGCTGTTTGCGAATGTTGGAAGCAGGGCACTTGCAAATACAAGATTTCAGTGTGGTTTTGGATCCGACATTGGCTTTGGAGGACACGCTGCAAATGCTGGAGCGAATATCAGATCCGCCGCACTGGGATCAGGCATGCCAGGACGTCTCGCATCGCGGCCGCGATGCATTTGAGGCGATCGATTGAAAACGAGTCATTGAGGAGTTGTGTATGACCAACAAGCGTGAACCCATCCTTCAGCCTGTTCCGATCCTGTCGCTGAAGCCGACCCAGCTGACGGTCGGCATGCGCGAGGTGAAAGAGAAGCGCAAACGCTGGCGCGAGCACAAGGCCAAGAAGCGCGCCGAGCTGCTCGGCAGCCACATGATCCCGGTGGTGATGGGGCCCGGACACAAGCATTACGTGATCGACCATCATCATCTGTCGCGGGCGCTGCATGAGGAGGGCGTCAAGAACATCCTCGTGACCGTCGTCGCCGACCTCACCATGGTCGATCCCGCCGTGTTCTGGAACGTGATGGAGGCGCGCCGCTGGGTCTACCCTTACGACTCCAAGGGAGTGCGCCAGAATTATCGCAAGCTGCCGAAGACGGTGGATCAGCTGAAGGACGATCCGTTCCGCAGCCTCGCCGGCGAGCTGCGGCGGATCGGCGGCTTCGCCAAGGACATCACGCCGTTCAGCGAGTTCGTGTGGGCGGATTTCCTGCGCAACCGGCTGTCGCGCCGGACGGTCGAGGCGGATTTCGACAAGGCGCTGGAGAAGGCGCTGACGCTGGCCAAGAGCCAGGACGCGATCTACCTGCCGGGCTGGTGTGGCCCGGCCGCGGCGGACTGATAGCCGTAAAGCGCGGCGCGATCCCGACGATGGCGGATCGCGCCGGCCAGTCGCGGCAGCCGTGGGCTCATGCCTTCGGCAGTCGTCCCATCAGGTAGAACTCGTCGTTCGGCAGCGTATTGGTGAAGTTGGCGAGCCGGTTCGACATGCCGAAGAACGCCGCGATCGCGGCGATGTCCCAGATCTCGTCATTGCTGAAGCCGTGGGCGGCGAGCGCGGCGAAATCCGCTTCGCCCACGGTGTGCGAGACGGTGGTGACCTTGACCGCGAAATCCAGCATCGCGCGCTGGCGCTCGGTGATGTCGGCCTTGCGGTAGTTGACCGCGATCTGGTCGGCGAGCAGCGGCTTCCTGGCGCGGATGCGCAGCACCGCGCCATGGGCGATCACGCAGTACAGGCACTGGTTGACCGCGCTGGTGGCGACCACGATCATCTCGCGCTCGGCCTTGGTGAGGCCGCCGTCCTTGTCCATCAGCGTGTCGTGATAGGCAAAGAAGGCGCGAAACTCGTCCGGCCGCCGCGCCAGCGTCATGAACACATTGGGCACGAAGCCCGACTTCTCCTGCACGCCGAGGATGCGGGTGCGGATGTCGTCGGGCAGCTCGTTGAGCGAGGGGAGCGGAAAGCGCTGGAGAGCGGGCTCTGTCATCAGTCTGATCCGTTGGGTCGTGACGTCGCGTCGGGCCGCAGCATGATCAAAGAACATCGCAGCGTCCAGAGCGCACATCCGCGACGCCCCTCATGGTGAGGTGCCCGAAGCCGGGCGTCTCGAACCATGAGGCTGAAGTGTCTGTCGTGCGGGCCTCATGGCCCGGCCACGCCGCCGCGATCGCTGCCGCCGCTGTCAGCGCAGCGGCTTCTTCAGAAGCTGGAAGCGGTCCGGGTCGTGCCCGAGCGATGGCTGCAGCAGCGGCGCGTCGAGCGGGCCCGGCGGCAGCTTGTCGGTGAACGACGGATCGTTCGGCATGTCGCGGCTGGTGGTGGCGCCGCGCCAGCGCTCCAGCACCGAGGCGACGAAGTGCATGTCCTGGCCGCGGCTGGTCGCGGGCACGGTGGCGATGGTGGCTTCGCCGCGCGGCAATTGCTGCGGCGGCACTTCCTTGAAGCGCAGCCGGGTCGGCAGCGCGACGCCTTCGCCGAACGCCAGCACTTCGCGGGTGCCGAGCGACGGCACGAACGACAGCAGGTTGGCCGCGGCATCCGATACCGCCGAGCGCAGCAGCGCCTGGTCGCGGTCGTTGGCGAGGCGCATGGCGAACAGCGTGCTGCACTGGGAGATGATGGTGGGGTCGAGTTCTGCCGGGCGCTGGGTGATCAGCGCGAGGTAGACGCCGTATTTGCGGCCTTCCTTGGCAATGCGCGACACCGCCTTGCGGGTCGGCCCGAAGCCGATGCTGCGATCGGCGGACGCGTAGCGGTGGGCTTCCTCGCACACGAACAGCATCGGCGAGGCGCCGTCGCTCCACAGCCCGAAATCGAACGCCATGCGGCACAGCACGGACACCACCGCGTCGACCACCTCGGCCGGGAAGCCGGCGAGCTGCATGATGGTCATCGGCCGGCCGTTCGCCGGCATGCGGAACAGGTGGCTGATGACCTCCGCCATGGTGTCGCCGCCGACATTGGCGTTGTCGAACATGAAAGTGTAGCGCGGGTCGTTCTTGACCGTCTCGATGCGCGACAGCAGCTTGTGGTAGACGATGCGCGACGAGCGGTTCTCGAGCTTGCCCATGCGCTCGTCGATCAGCGCGGTGAGATCGACCAGGCGATAGGGCACCGGAGTATCCGCGGTGAACCCGGTGGTCCTGGGTTCGATACGCTTGACGCCGAGCCGGTCGGTGCTCTGGTACTGGGTGTACATCGCCCTGGCGAGCGGGATCGTCTCGGCCAGCACCTCGACCTCTTCGGGCACGCCGGGGCGGCCGCCGAAGAACACGTCGACGATTTCCTCGAAGTTGAACAGCCAGAACGGCAGCTTGAGATTGCGCGGGTTGAGCACCAGCGCGCGGCTGCCGAAGCAGCGGCCGTACTCGTTGTGGACGTCGAGCAGGAAGATGCGCAGGTTCGGCCGCGCCTGCAGGATCTCGTTGAGCAGCAGCGACACGCCCGTCGACTTGCCGACGCCGGTCGAGCCGAGCACCGCGAAATGCTTGTTCAGCATCTCCTCGACGTCGACATAGGCCTGCACGCTCGCGTCCTGCTGCAGCGTGCCGACATGGATGTGGTCGGCGCGCGCCGGCGTGTAGATGGTGCGCAGCTCCTGATTGGTGGTGAGGTTGGCGATGTCGCCGATCGCCGGATAGCCGGTGACGCCGCGCTGGAAGCGGGGCGCCGTGCCGCCCTGGATCTCGCCGAGCAGATCGACCGCGGCGATGGCGAGATAGTCACCGCCGGGGGACAACCCCTCACAGGACACCTCGGTGATGATGGCGATGATCGACGCCGCGCCGCTGCGGATGCTGACGAAGCGGCCGACGGTGGCGCGCGCCTCGGTCTGGCTGATCTGACCGGAAGCGAGCAGGCCCAGGCGGGCCTGCGACCCGCGAACCACGATGACGCGCCCGAACGGGGCGAGGGGGGCCGAACTCAGCATGAAAGGGACCGACGAGCCTGCAACCTGTGCTTATCCAGACACCGACTATGGAGGGGGTGTTTGGACAAACGGTTAAGCGCGCGTCGCACGATGCGGGGGTCGTGGTCACGCTTCTGCAAGATTTCGCCGGGGAGACCGTGCTACATTCTGGTAATATATTGTTCCTGCGGAGGAATTTGTTCCAGCGGGCGGCTGGCCGCGCGCCGCCGCGGGGCCGCCGTTAACCTGCCGTTGACCATGGCCGGGAACCCGTGCGCCGCGCCCGAGCGCGGCCGAGGGGCCCATGGCGGACGATAATCACAAAAAACAGCCGACCCCTGCCAAATTTGGCTGCGCGATGGGGTAGACCGCGGCGCGCGAGCGCTCTATATCGAGCGCCAGACGCTTCGTCGTGCCGATGCGGACCTCGCTCCGCAACACGCTGCCCATGGCAGCCTTGGCCGGCACCTGGTGGGGAATCGTCTAATGGTAGGACTGCAGACTCTGACTCTGCCTGTCTAGGTTCGAATCCTAGTTCCCCAGCCAACCCGTTTCGCGAACGCCGTCCCGATCCCGCTGAAACGTGCTTGCGCGCGGCGTGCCCGCAAACTCCGTCATTGTCGCCGATAGAGGCCGGGGCCGGCTCGCCGACCAGCCGCTTGCCGCTCAGGACTGCCCGCTCATCCGCACGTCGACCTCGTCGAGGCCCTGCACCTTGTAGATGACATAGGACAGCACCCAGGCGCCGATGAACAGGCCGATGATGACGAAGCCGAGGTTGTTGAAGTTTTCGTTGAGGGCGGCGACGAATTCCCAGAACGCGCCTTCGAGGCCGAGCCGGCCGCCGATCAGGCCGAGCGCCTCGATGCCGCCGATCAGCAGCGCCACGATCACGGACACCAGCGTGATCGACATGTTGTAGTAGAGCTTGCGCATCGGCTTGACGAACGCCCACTCATAGGCGCCGAGCATCATCACGCCGTCGGTGGTGTCGACCAGCGACATGCCCGCGGCGAACAGCACCGGGTAGACCATGATGGCGGTGAAGGGCACGCCCTTGGCGGCCTGCGCCGCGGAGACGCCGAACATCGCGACCTCTGTCGCGGTGTCGAAGCCGAGGCCGAACAGGAAGCCTAGCGGAAACATGTGCCAGCTCTTGGTGACCAGACGGAACACCGGGCGGAACAGGCGCGCCAGGACGCCGCGGTTGGCGAGCAGCAGGTCGAGGTCTTCCTCGACATAGGGGCCGCCGGCGCGAACGCGGCGGTAGCTGCGGTAGATCGACACGAAGATCACGATGTTCATCGCCGCGATCGCCAGCAGGAACAGCGCCGAGACACTGGTGCCGATGATGCCGGAGATGTTCTGGAAGGCGCCGAAGCTGCCGAGCAGCGTGGCGGCGACCGCGACCGCGCCGCTCGCGATGATCACTACCGTCGAGTGGCCGATGGCGAAGAAGAAGCCGACCGCGACCGGGCGCTGGCGCATCTGCATCAGCTTGCGGGTGACGTTGTCGATCGCGGCGATGTGGTCGGCATCGACCGCATGGCGCAGCCCGAGCCCGTAGATCACCAGGGCGACGCCGAGCATGGTGGGGCTGTGCCGGAAGGCGATGAAGGCCCAGATCCAGGCGCCGATGTTCAGAACGCCGACGACGGCATAGATCGCGATCAGCCGCGCCTTGAAGTCGGGCGAACTCTCGTCGAACAGATGCTTCACGGCCCTGAACATTGAAACTCCTGCGGCGGGCTTGGCGCCGGCACGCCGCCGCGCCGGAGAGCGGCGCGGCGAGGGCGGTTCGGACAGGGCGCCGCGCGGCATGGCCGGCGCGACGCCCTGTGGTCGGGACTAGCGGGCGGCGATGATCGCGATCTCGACGTTGTAGGACGGTGCCGCGAGCTTCGATTCGACGCAGGCGCGCGCCGGCTGGCCGTTCGGGGCGACCCAGGCGTCCCAGATCTCGTTCATCTCGGCGAAGCGGCTCATGTCGGTCAGCCAGATGGTCGCCGACAGGATCTTGGTCTTGTCCGAGCCGGTCTCCGCCAGCAACTCGTCGATGCGGGCGAGAATGTCGCGGGTCTGCTCGGCGACCGAGCCGCCGCCGGCGCGCTGGGCGACCTGGCCGGCGAGGTACACGGTGTTGCCATGGACCACGGCCTGGCTCATGCGGGCGTTGGAGTGCAGGCGGCGAATCTCGGTCATGTGAAGTCTCTTTCTCGCGAGAGGGTGGGCGAACTCTGAGGTTGTCGCACTGCTATACAATGACGATCATGTCAATTGCGGGCCGTTTCGGCGGGGATCGACATCATCCGCCGGCGCGTTTTTCGGAGCCAGGCGCCTGATTCCCCACAGATCTGCCGGCTTCGCCAGATGCCTTGCCGTCGTCAGGGGTGGCAAGCTACCGTCTGGTCTTAACCGGCATGGCTACGCGCCGTGCCGGACAAGATCGCGTCCGGTTCAAGGCCGGCATCGCGACAGATTATGGGGATGGAAATGCACAAGAGCCTGACACGGGCCGTTCGTTTGTTATTTGTCACCGCAAGTCTCACGGCGATTGCGATCGCCGCTTCGGGTCCGCCGGCTGCGGCGCGCGAGGCCAAGGACGGCCTGCCGTCGGCGGCGCGTCTCACCAGTTCCACCGTGGCCGGGCTGCAGGCGCCGGCCAAGATCCTGATCGACGTCTGGGGCATTCCGCACATCTATGCCGGCAACGAGCACGACGTTTTCTTCCTGCAGGGCTTCAACGCCGCGCGCGACCGCCTGTGGCAGATCGATCTCTGGCGCAAGCGCGGCCTCGGCCTCCTGGCGAAGGATTTCGGCCCGTCCTATGTCGAGCAGGACCGGGCGCTGCGGCTGTTCGTTTACCGCGGCGATATGGCGACGGAATGGGCCTCCTACGGCCCCAAGGCGCGGACCTATGCGGAGGCATTCGTCGCCGGCGTCAACGCCTATGTCTCCGACGTGCGCGAGGGGCGGCGGCCGCTGCCGATGGAATTCCGTCTTGCCGGCACGTTGCCGGACCTGTGGTCGGCCGAGGACGTGGTTCGCGTCCGCAGCCACGGGCTGACGCGCAATGTCGCCTCCGAGGTACGCCGCGCGCAGGTCGCCTGCGCCGCCGGGCTCGAGGCCGATCGCCTGCGCGTCAAGCTCGAGCCGCCGTGGACAACCAGGGTGCCGGACGGCCTCGATCCCTGCAGCGTGCCCAAGGACGTGCTCGCGCTCTACGACCTCGCCACCCGTCCGGTGACGTTTGCCGCGCCCGGGCAGAAGGCGGCGATGCTGCACGATCCCGACACCTTCCTCGCGGAAGCCGACGCGCAGCGCGACACCATCGGCTCCAACAATTGGGTGGTGGCGGCCTCGCGCACCGCAACCGGGCGGCCGATCCTCGCCAATGACCCCCATCGCGAGCACAGCGTGCCGTCACTGCGTTACATCGTCGGCCTCAATGCGCCGGGGCTGTCGGTGATCGGCGCCGGCGAGCCGGCGCTGCCCGGCATCTCGATCGGCCACAACGGCACCATCGCCTTCGGCCTCACCATCTTCAATGTCGACCAGGAGGACCTCTACGTCTACGAGCTCAATCCGGCCGACCCGACCCAGTATCGCTACGATGGCGGCTGGGAGCGCATGCGCATCGTGCACGAGAAGGAAGAGGTGAAGGGCGAGGCGCCGCGGGACCTCGAGCTGAAATTCACCCGCCACGGGCCGGTGCTGTTCGTCGATGACGCCAACCACCGCGCCTTCGCCATCCGCTCGGTGTGGTTCGAGCCGGGCACCTCGGCCTATTTCGGCTCGTCCGACTACATGACGGCGAAAGACTGGAACGGCTTTCTCACCGCGATGCGGCGCTGGGGCGCGCCGTCGGAGAACCAGGTCTATGCCGATGTCAAAGGCAACATCGGCTGGGTGCCGGGCGGCAAGATCCCGCGTCGCGTCAGCTATGACGGCCTGATGCCGGCACCGGGCGATGGCCGCTATGAATGGCAGGGCTTCCTCACGCTCGACGAACTGCCGAAGGTCTACCGGCCGGAGCAGGGCTGGTTCGCCACCGCCAACCAGATGAACCTGCCGCCGGACTATCCGGTGAAGGAGCGCAAGGTCGGCTTCGAATGGTCCGACGCGGCGCGCTGGCAGCGCATCGTCGAAGTGCTCGGCGCCAACAAGAAGATGACGCTCGCCGACGCCATGGACCTGCAGAACGACGACACCGCGATGCTCGGGCGGCGGCTGGTCGCGCTGCTCAAGCCGCTGTCGTCGGACGACGCGGATACGCGGCGCGGGCTCGACCTCCTGAAGGCCTGGGATGCCCGCGACACCGCCGACAGCGCCGCGGCCGCGGTGTTCGAGGTGTGGATCGCCAACCATCTCGCGGTGGCGGTTGCCAAAGCCGTGGCGCCGAAGGCGGCCGACATCATCGCCGCGGACCCGACGAGCATCCCGGCGCTCGTGCCGTTGCTGGAGAAGCCCGATGCCGGGTTCGGCGACAACCCGGCTGCGATGCGCGACCGCCTGCTGCTGGAAAGCCTCGGCAAGGCGGTCGCCGAGGTGACGGACAAGCTCGGCAACGATCCGTCGCGCTGGGCGTGGGGACGGCTGCACCGCGCATTGTTCACCCATGCGCTGGCGCCGCTCGCCGACAAGGCCACCGCGGCGCAGCTCACGGTGGGGCCGCTGGCGTATGGCGGCGCCGCCAACGTGCCGCGCGCGGCGACCTACCGCCGCACCGACTATCAGCTCACCGCGGGCGCCTCGTTCCGCATGGTGCTCGATGTCGGCAACTGGGATGCGAGCCGCGCCATCAACACGCCGGGACAGTCGGGCGACCCCTTCAGCCCGCACTATCGCGACCTCGCGCCGCTGTGGGCGACGGGCGCGTACGTGCCGCTGCTCTACAGCCGCGCCGCGGTCGAGGCGGCGACGGCGGAGGCGATCACGCTGACGCCGAAGTGAGGAGGATGGCGTGAGAGACTACCCTGCAGGCCGCGCGGATCATCCGCGGGCCTGCAGGGCTTGGAGCGCATCGGTCGTCCGCGTCCCCCAACGCGTCGGGCCGGCGCGCCGCAACGGATGGCGGCGATGTCAGCGAGGCGGGCCGCCAGGCATCATCCGCGTCAGACCAGCTCGACCTCGGCGGGATAGTTTGCGCCCTGCAGCAGCTCGATGAACGCGCCGGCCGGTGCGTTGCGCATCTGCGGCGGCGCACCGAGCAGGCCCCAGGCCTTGCCGGTGGTGCGCATCGCCTTCATGTCGTAGACGAACACGACGGCAATATCGATCAGGATCTCGCGCCAGGTGACGACATAGAGATCGTCCCTGATCTTGTAGTAGCTGACGGGATCGCAGCCGCAGTCGCCGCGCCGCGCACCCTTGATGCACTGGTAGGCGTACCACTTCGTATTGATGTAGATGTGCTCGTAGGTCGTCTCGGGGCTGTAGTGGTACAGCGCCCGGTGGTTGACGAGATCGCGGGTCGGAGCCGGCGCGCCGCCGCTCGCCACGCCGCCGTCGATGGTCGCCGGGGTGAACAGCTGCGACAGGCGGGTGTCGCGTTCGACCGGCGGGTTCATGCACGTGCCGACGATCAAGACATGCCGCGTGACGGTGTCGGCGATGACGTTGACCGTTTCCGGTGCATCGGGCGACAGCAGCAGGTCGATGAAATACACACCCGGCGCCGCCTCGACCACGTCGGTCGCTGCGTGGCCGGATGCGGCGGTGAAACCAGGCAGGCCGCTCCAGATGCAACTGTTGTCCCCGCCGAAGGCGATGGTCGCCTTGCCGCCGTTCTCCAGCGTCAGCGCCAGCGTCGTCCCCGCGAGGGCGTCGCTGCTCGGCAGGCGGTTGAAGCCGAGGGTGCCGGCGATGGTCTGGGCGAGCTGCGGCCGCTGTGGGGTGGGCTCGGTCATGTCGGGCTCCGTGGTTCAGGGACGAGGAAAGGTTTCGCCGACGAGGCGCTCGGACAGGGTCCAGACCTTGTCTGCGAGGTCGCGGTCACGCACCCAGGGGATGACGCCGTTGGGCAGCCGCGGGTCGGGATTGACCTGCGAGAAGCCGCAGTCCTCGAGGAAATCGCCGCCGTGGCCGTCGAGGTCGGGATGCACCAGCCCCCACACCATGGTCGCGGCGCCCGCCGCGAGGCTCTTGCGCGGCAGGTCGACCACGCCGGGCTGGCGGGCGCGCAGCGGCACGAACATCTCCTCGGTCAGGTGATGATGCAGGTTGGTGTCGGTGATGATGCCCGGCGCGACGGTGAAGGCGCGCACGTTCTGCACGGCATGGCGGTCGTCATAGGCGAGGGCGAACAGCGCATTGGCCGATTTCGACTGGCCGTAGGCATCCCAGCGATCGTAGGGCTTGCTCCCGAAGTTGGGGTCGTCGAGGTCGACGCTGTGCAGGCGATGCGCGCCCGAGCTCATCATCACGAGGCGTGACGGCGCGCCCGCGACCAGCAGCGGGGTGAGGCGGTTCACCAGCAGGAAGTGGCCGAGATGGTTGGTGCCGAACTGCAGCTCGAAGCCGTCGCTGGTGTGGCCCTCGTCGGTCGCCATCACGCCGGCGTTGCCGATCAGGCCATGCAGCGCGGAATGCGCGAGAGCGATCTCGTCGGTGAAGCGATGGATGCTGGCGAGCGAGCCCATGTCGACAAGGCGGACCTCCAGCGAGGCGGCGGGATGGCGGGCGCGGATGGCGTCCGCTGCGGCGTTGCCGCGCGCCGTGGAGCGCACGGCCAGGATGACATGGGCGCCCTTCGCGGCGAGACCGCGGGCGGCTTCCTGACCGAGGCCGGACGAGGCGCCGGTCACCAGGATGGTCTTGCCGTGCAGGTCGAGGCCGTCGAGGACCTCGTCGATGGTGGTGGTGCGGTCGAAGGACGTGGCCATGGGGTGCCTCCTTTGCGGGTTGTTCAGCGGCGCCGCCAGGCGAGCAGGCGCCGTTCGGCAAGTTCGAGCAGGGTGTTGTTGAGGAAGCCGACGAGGCCCAGCAGGATGACGCCGGCATAGAGGTCGGTGCTGCGGAAGGTGCGCCCGGCCATCAGGATGGTGGTGCCGAGCCCGGTCTGGGCCGTCAGCATTTCGCCGACCACGGTGACGATCAGTGACGCGGTGAGCGACAGCCGCATGCCGGAGAGAATGTCCGGCAGCGCGTTGGGCAGGCCGAGCTTGATCACGAACGCGGTGCGCGACAGCCGCAGCACCCGCGCCACTTCGTGGAGGCGCTGGTCCATGCTGCTGAAGCCGTGCACCGTCGCAAGCAGCGTCGGCCAGATCGCGCCGAAGGCGACCGTGACCAGCAGCATGCCGGGCGTGAGGCCGAACAGCGCGATGCCGACCGGCAGCAGGCTCGATGCCGGCAGCGGACGCAGGAATTCCAGCGTCGGCAGCAGGAAGGCGCGGCCATGGCGCGACAGGCCGACCACCGTCCCCAGCGCGACGCCGGCGACGGATGCCAGGATCCAGCCGACGATCATGCGGCGGATGGTGGCGAGCGTCAGCGCCAGCAGGTCGCCATGGACGAGCCCGTCGCAGAGCGCGGCGACCGTCGCGCCCGGACCCGGCAGGAACACCCGCGGCACGGCGCCGGCCGCGACCACGGCGCCCCACAGCGCGACGATGGCGAGCACGATGCCGACGGAGCCGAGGCGCGCGAAAGACGTCATCGCGCAACCTCGGCGCGGCCGACCACGAACAACTGGCGTTCGAGCAGCACGAGGCCGCTGTTCAGCGCCCAGCCGAGCAAGGCGAGCCAGGCGACGTAGACATACATGATGTCCGGCCGCAGCTCCTGTTGCGCCGACACCAGCGCATAGCCGATGCCCGAGGGATTGGCCGCGATCTCGGTGGTGACGGCGACAATCAGGGCGATGCCGAGGGTGAGGCGGGCGGCGACGAACACCCTCGGCAGGCTCGCCGGCAGCACGATCTTCCAGATCCGCGCGGCCGCCGTCAGGCCGAGGACATCGGCGACGTCGAGCAGCTCGCGGTCGATCGCCCGCGTCGCGGCGCGGGTCAGCAGCAGCATTGGCCAGAAGCAGGTGAAGGCGACGATCAGCGCCTCCATGGTGAAGCCGAAGCCGAACACCAGCAGCGCCAGCGGGATCAGCGCCACCGGCGGGATCGGCCGCAGCAGCTCGACGGTGAGCGCCGACAGGTCGTCGGCGAGCGTCGAGAGGCCGAGCCACAGCCCGACCAGCAGGCCGAGGCCGCCGCCGAGCAGGGCGCCGCCGAACGCCGGCACCAGCGTGTCGCCGGTGTTCAGCAGGACCGTACCGTCGCGCAGACCCGTGATGGCGGCGACGCCGACGTCGCTTGGCAGCGCGAGGCCATCACTGTGGATGCCGCTCGCGCGCATCGCGATCTCGGCGAGCAGCAGTGCGCCGAGAGGAAGCGCGAGGCCCTGCAGGATGGTTCGCGCCGGCATCAATGGTGCTGCCTGAAGAAGTCGTAGAGGCCGTGGCGCAGGCGCAGGAAGTCGGGATGCTCGCGCGTCAGCAACTGGTCGCGCGGCCGCGCCAGCGGCACCTCGACGATGTCGGCGAGACGGCCGGGATTGGCCTCCAGCGTCACCACGCGGTCGCCGAGATAGATCGCCTCCTCGAGGTCGTGGGTGACGAAGATCACGGTTGCGCCGGCGTCGCTGGCAAGGCTTGCCAGTTCGTCCTGCAGGCCCTGCCGTGTCATGGCATCGAGCGCGCCGAACGGCTCGTCCATCAGCAGGATGGTCGGCTGCTGGGCGAGGCAGCGCGCGATCTGCAGCCGCTGCTGCATGCCGCCGGAGAGCTGCGCCGGGTATTTGTCGGCATGGGCGTGCAGCCCGACCTTGTCGAGCAGCGCCATGATGCGGCCGTGGCGCTCCGCCTTGGGCACGTGTGCCGCTTCCAGCGCCAGGCTGACATTGCCGGTGACCGTGCGCCACGGCAGCAGCGCCCGGCCATAATCCTGGAACACGATGGCGACGTCGGGCGAGGGGCCTGCGATCGGGCGGTCCTCGCGCAGCACCGCGCCGCCGGTCGGCTGCAGCAGGCCGGAGACCAGCCGCAGCAGCGTGGTCTTGCCGCAGCCCGACGGGCCGACGATGCAGACGAACTCGCCGCGGGCGACATCGAACGACAGCCCGTCGATGACACGGCGGCCGCCAAGATCGAGGGCGATGGAGTCAAAGCGCAGGATCGGCGGCAGGGGATGCGGGGGGAGGTTCACAGCAGGCAAATGCTCACGCTCGAAGACGTCGCGGGGAACGCGGTCGGACAACGTCACTTGGGAAACAGCGAGGCGGCGTCGATCTGCGTCTTCAGCATCTTCTGCCGCTGCATCATCTCGATCCAAAGCTGGATCTGGTCGGGGCGGACGTCGGCGCTCATCTTGTTCCACTGCACGGTGGCGAGCGCCTCCGGCGGCAGCTTGACGTACTTGCCGTAGTCGGCACGCGAGGCCTCGACGTTGGTTTCGGCGACGGTGATGGCCTCGGCGATCGACTGTTTGAACGCCTTCACCACGGCCGGATTGGCTTCCGCCCATTTGCGGGTGGCGACATAGACGAACGGCGGCAAACCGTCGGGCAGCTCATGGGCGATGTGGAACACCTTCGCTCCGGCGCCGCTCGATATCGCACGACCGAGGAACGGCTGGGTGGTGACGATGGCGTCGACCGTGCCCGCCTTGAGGATGTCGCCGAGGGCGGGGAAGTTACCCTCGATGAAGGTGACGGTCGTATAATCGACGCCCGATTTGGTCAGCCACTCGCGCGCCAGCACATGGAAGAAGCCTTCGAGGCCCGGCAGCGCGATCTTCTTGCCGGCGAGATCCTTCGGCGTCTCGATGCCGGAGCCGGCCTTGGCGACGATGCCATAATTCTCGTCGGTCTTCGACGCCACCGCGCCGCCGGCGACAACGACGAAGTCGAGGCCGCTGTCGTTGGCCTGCAGCAGGTTGGGCGTGCCGAACACGCCGATCTGGATGCCGCCGGAGGCGAGCGCCACCGGGATCGCTGCGCCACCCTGGATCACGCGCACCTCGGCGTCGAGCCCGTTTTTCTTGAACAGTCCCTGTTCCCTTGCGATGAACGCCGCGACCATCTCGGGCGCGGGTGCGACCGCGACCACCAGCTTGGCCTGCGCCGTCGCCGGCGACGGCGTCAGCGATGCTGTCCATGTCATGGCAAGCGCCGCGAACAGGGCGGTCCATCCCACGCTCTTTCGATCACTCATTGGATACCTTCCAGGCTGGGCGAGGACGCGTTGCGCGCGCGCCGATGCGGTTGGCACCTGCTGGCAGGCGCAGCCACGATCGACGCGCAGGCTACTCAGCGCGCTGGAAATCGTCTTGCTTGGTCGCGCAGGATTGATTGACCGATCGGGACGGCATGTTTGGCCTCGCGCGCATCGGCCGAGGCAGGCAGCTGCGCGCCCGCGATCCCTGTGCGTGCGTCATGGCAATGTTGCAGTGCCGCGTCGATTGCTGCGCTGCTGAAGGATGGCCGTCGCGGGTATGGGGTGCGGTCGGTTGCGCATTCGGACAACGCGCGGGATGCGCCAGGACGGCCGGCGAGGTCATCGCCGGCCGGGAGGCGATGCGCCCGTCAGTTGACGCCGGATGCGGCGTTGAAGCTGCGGTCGAGCGCCTTGCTGACGTCGACGGGCTTGCTGACGAGACCGTAACGCGTGGCGCGGTCGGCGGCCTGCTGGAATTCGCGCTGCACCGTGTCGTCGATCGCGATCGGGCTGGTGCGCTGCGCCGTGTAGGCGCGGGCCAGCACGTCTTCCGGCAGCTTGGTGAGGTCGGCGGTGCTCCTGGCATACGCGGCGACATGGTCGAGCGACCACAGCCGCGCCCTGTTGAGCCGCTGCAGGAAGTCGGCGACCGCCGTGCGCTTGGTAGCGATCGCAGTGTCGGAGGCGACCACGAAGGTGATGGTCGGGGTCAAGCCTTCGCCGTCGGCGACGACGCGGGCGTTGTCCTTCAGTTCGGCGTAGGAGATGTAAGGCTCCCACACCGCCCAGGCGTCGACCGAGCCTGCGAGCAGCGCGACCTTGGCGTCGACCGGGCCGAGCGGCACGAAGGTCGCGTCGTCGAGCCTGTAGCCGGCTTTCTCCAGCGTCGCCGAGATCAGGAACTGGCCCCAGCCGGCGCGGGTGCCGGCGAGCTTCTTGCCTTTGAGGTCCGCCGCCGAGCGGATCGGCGAATCCTGGCGTACCAGGATCGCCTGGGTGCGGGCGTCCGACCGCGTGCCGCCGATCGCCTTGATCGGCGCGCCGGCGGCGAACACGGTCAGGAAGGAGAGGTCGCCGGTGTAGCCGACATCGAGCGCACCGGCGTTGATCGCCTCCAGGATCGGCGCCGCCGCGGGAAACTCCGACCACTCGATCTTGTAAGGCAGGTCCTTGGCGAGGCCGGCGATCTCCAGCAGCGAGCGGTTGCCGCCCTTCTGGTCGCCCACCCGCAGCGTCACCGGCTGGTCGGCGACTGCCGACGTCGCGACGAGGCACGCTGCCATCGCCGCCGCCATCAACTTCAGGCGACGCAGCGTGTGCCGCAGCGACACGAGGGGTGTTGCAGGAATTGCCATGCGGATCAGTCCTTCCATCCATGCTGAGGATTCATGTTTCGCATGCTGTGCGGCGCGCGCGCCGATCGTCAATGAAATGACTGTCTGAAGAAGTCGTTGCGCGGGCAATGTTCGTCTCGAAAACGTCATGCCGATGAAATGATGCGGATGTGGTGAAATCGTTGCGGCCTTTCGGTCCAAGCGCATGGAGAGAACGTCTCCCATGGCTCCGAACTTCAAAATTCCATTTCATTGACGCATCACGCGCTCCGGCACCATCATCGCGGCGGTGGTTCGGTCGTGACGTTTGCCGACATGGTCAGCGTTGCGGGCCGAGCTGCATTTGAATTCAAGGGCCGACGTCGGATTGCTCCGACGCGCAGCGGATGGGCGCTGCGCGGCCGGATATCCGTGTGTTGCGGAGAGAGTGGCTGATGACGACGCGTGACAGGCTGTTCAATCGCAGAACCCTGCTGCAGGGGGCTGGCGCTGCGGCCATTGCCGCGCCGCTCGGGGTGTTCGGGGCGCAGGCGTTTCCGGTCCGCCCGGTCGGCTCCGCCTTCGACGGCGCGCAGGGCGCGATCTGCCGGACGGCGTCCGATGCGCCGCCGCTGAGCGGCGCGCCGCGCAAGCTGAAACTGTCGTGGAACGCCGGTGCGGTCTGTCTCGCGCCATTGCCGGTGGCGATCGACCACGGCTTTTTCCAGAAGCACAATCTCGATGTCGAGCTCATCAACTACAGTGGCTCGACCGACCAGTTGCTCGAAGCGATCGCGACCGGCAAGAGCGATGCCGGCCTCGGCATGGCGCTGCGCTGGCTCAAGCCGCTGGAGCAGGGTTTTGACGTCAAGATCGCGGCCGGAACCCATGGCGGCTGCATGCGCGTGCTGACGCGCGCCGATTCCGGACTCAAAGGTCTCGCCGATCTCAAAGGGCGCCCGGTCGGCGTCGGCGATCTCGCGGGGCCTGACAAGAATTTCTTTTCGATCCAGCTCGCCAAGCTGGGCATCGATCCCACGACCGAGGTGGACTGGCGGCCGTATCCGGCGAACCTGCTGCAGCTCGCGGTGGAGAAGGGCGAGGTGCAGGCGGTGCTGGTAGCCGATCCCGTCGCCTATCTCTGGCTCAAGGACAGCGCCTACAAGGAGATCGCGTCCAACCTCGACGGTGACTACAAGGATAAGACCTGCTGCATCCTCGGCCTGCGCGGCGGCCTCGTGCGCGACGAGCCGCAGGTGGCGCGCGCCGTCACCCAGGCGCTGCTCGATGCGGCCGCGTTCACGTCGCACAATCCCGAACTGGCGGCGAGGTCATTCCAGCCTTACGCGCCAAAGGGGGCGACGCTGGCGGACCTCGAGGGCATGGTGCGTTACCACACCCATCACCATCATCCCGTCGGCGCGGCGCTGAAGCAGGAACTCAAGGCCTACGCCGACGATCTCAAGCGGGTCGCGGTGTTCAAGCCGTCGACCGACACGGCGAAGTTCGCGGAGAGAATCTATGTCGACGTTCTTGGCGTCTGACGACGTCCCGTATCATCCGTCGTCTGCGGCGGGCGACGCTGTGCCGGGCGCGCACGGCTGGCTGCGCCATGCGCGTGAGGTCGCGCCGGGATTGGCGGCGGCCACCGCGTGGCTCGCTTTCGGCTGGTCGTGCCTGTGGTGGGATGACGTCGGCGACTGGTCCCGCACCCACGATCTCGCTGTCGCGGCGTTCGTGATCGCGGCGCTGCTCGGCGTCTTCACCGTGGGCGCGACGTGGCTGGGCCGTGGCGAGGGGCTGCGGCAGCGCGCGCCGTGGTTCATCGTGCTCGGCCTGTTCCTGGCGTTGTGGGAGGTCGCCACCGCCAAGCTGGCCTGGCTGCCGCTGCCGTTCTTCCCGCCGCCGCAGGCGATCATCGAGGTCTACACCGACGACGTGCCGAAACTTGCCGCCAGTGTCTGGGCCTCCGTCAAGCTGCAACTCGGCGGCTACATCATCGGCGCGGTGGTCGGCTTCGTCACCGGTGTGGCGATCGGCTGGTCGCGCAGCGTCGGCTACTGGGTGCACCCGATCCTGCGCTTCATCGGCCCGCTGCCGGCGACGGCGTGGTTGCCGATCGCGTTCTTCTCGTTTCCGTCGAGCTGGAGCGCCAGCACCTTCCTGATCGCGCTTGCGACCGGCTTTCCGGTCACGGTGCTGACCTGGTCGGGCGTCGCAAGCGTCAGCAGTGCCTATTACGATGTTGCCCGCACGCTCGGCGCCAAGCCGTCGTTCCTCGTTCTCAAGGTTGCGATCCCCGCGGCGCTGCCGCATGTCTTCGTCGGCCTGTTCATGGGCCTCGGCGCATCGTTCGCAGTGCTGGTGGTCGCCGAGATGATGGGCGTCAAGGCCGGCCTCGGCTGGTACCTGCAGTGGGCACAGGGCTGGGCGGCCTATGCCAACATGTATGCGGCGCTCTTCGTGATGTCGCTGCTGTGCTCCGGCGCCATCACGCTGCTGTTCAAGGTGCGCGATCACCTCCTGGTCTGGCAGAAGGGGGTCGTCAAATGGTAGCGCTGGCAGCCAAGTCCCAACCGGCCGGCGCGTCACTCGATATCGCCGGGGTCAGCCACCAGTTCGACATCGACGGCAAGGCGCTGCCGGTGCTCGACGACATCAGCTTCAGTGTGCAGCCCGGCGAGTTCGTGGCGCTGCTCGGCCCCTCGGGCTGCGGCAAGTCCACATTGCTGCGGCTCGTCGCCGGCCTCGAGCCGCCGCGGGCCGGCCTCTTGCGCGAGGACGGCGAGCCGATCACCGGTCCCTGGCCGTCGCGGGTGGTCGTGTTCCAGGATCCGACGCTGTTTCCCTGGCGCACGGTGTGGAACAACGTCGCGCTCGGGCTGGAAGCGCAGGGCATCCTGCGCAGCGAGCGGCGTCGCGTCGACGCGGCGATCGATCTCGTCGGCCTGTCGGCGTTCCGCAGCGCCTATCCGCACCAGCTGTCCGGCGGCATGGCCCAGCGCGTGGCGCTGGCGCGGGCGCTGGTGAATGATCCCCGCATCCTGGTGCTGGATGAGCCGCTCGGCAAACTGGACTCGCTGACCCGCATTACCATGCAGTCCGAGCTGGTGTCGCTGTGGCAGCGCTCCGGCTTCACCGCGCTGCTGGTCACCCATGACGTCGAGGAGGCGCTGTTCCTCGCCAACCGGGTGATCGTGTTCAGCGACCGCCCGGCCAAGGTCAAGGCCGACATCGCGGTCGAGCTGCCATATCCGCGCCACCGCGGCGATCCGCATCTCGCCGACCTGCGGCGGCGGATCCTCGGCCTGCTCGGCCTCGACGCGACCTGGTGAACGGGGCTGTGTGATGGACGCCGTGGCGACGATCTTCGACAGGGCGCACCTGCTGGCATCGGGGTTCGCCGCCCGTGCGGCGCAGCATGACCGCGATCGCAGCTTTCCGTTCGAGAATTTTCGCGAGCTCGCCGACGCCGGCCTGCTGGCGCTGACCGTGCCAGCGGCGCGTGGCGGCCTCGGTGGCGGGGTGCGCGATGCCGCGCACGTGCTTGGTATCGTCGGCCACGCCGATCCGTCGACCGCGCTGGTGCTGTCGATGCACTACATCCAGCATCTCACGATTGCCGTGAACCCGGCATGGCCGCCGCATCTCGCGCACCGGCTCGCCCGCGAGACGCTCGACGGCATCGCGCTGGTCAACGCGCTGCGCGTCGAACCGGAATTGGGCTCGCCCGCGCGCGGCGGCCTGCCGGCGACGGTGGCGCGGCGCACCGCTGATGGCTGGCGCCTCAGCGGCCATAAGATCTATTCGACGGGCGCGCCAATCCTGAAGTGGTATGTGGTGTGGGCGCGCACCGACGAGGCCGAGCCGCGGGTGGGCGCATTCCTGGTGCCGGCCGGTGGAGAAGGCATCCGTATCCATGAAACCTGGGATCATCTCGGCTTGCGCGCGAGCGGCAGCCACGACGTGCTGTTCGACGATGTCGCGATCCCGGCCGATCATGCGGTCGACATCCGCACGCCGGCGCAGTGGCGCGCCGTCGAGGGCGCCCAGGTGCCGCTACATGCGGTGCTGATCCCGGCGATCTATGACGGCGTCGCCCGCGCAGCGCGCGACTGGCTGATCACCTTCCTGAAGACGCGGACGCCCGCGAGCCTCGGCGCACCGCTGGCGACGCTGCCACGGGCGCACGACGTCGTCGGCGGCATCGAGGCGCGCCTCGCCGTCAATGCGCGGCTGATCGGCAGCTTTGCCGACGATTGCGACAGCGGCCGGGAGATCGCGACGACGGAAGCCAACATCATCAAGCTGACCGTGACCAACAATGCCGTCGAGGTGGTGGAGGCGGCGCTGTCGCTGACCGGCAATCACGGCCTGACGCGGTCCAACCCGCTGGAGCGGCATTACCGCGACGTGCTGTGCGCGAGGGTGCACACGCCGCAGGACGATTCCACCCGCGTCGCCGCCGGGCGGCTCGCGCTCGGGATCTGACACAACGACATCTTGCAGGGAGCAGTCCATGTCCGTGGAGTTCATCGGCTACATCAGCAACAACAACGCCTCCGAAACCATCGTTCGGAACGGCCCGGTGCTCGACCGCCATCACATCGAGACGGTGGCGAAGGCCCACGAGAACGCCGGCTTCGACCGCGTGCTGCTCGCGTTTCACTCCACCATTCCGGACAGCCTGCAGGTCGGCCAGCATGTGCTGGGTGTCACCGACAAGCTCAATGTGCTGATCGCCCAGCGCCCCGGATTCACCGCGCCGACGCTGCTGGCGCGGCAGCTCGCGACCATTGACCAGCTCTGGCGCGGCCGCGTCGCGCTGCATGTCATTACCGGCGGTAACGCCGTCGAGCTGCGCCAGGACGGCAACACCCTTGACGACAAGGACGAGCGCTACGCCCGCACCGACGAGTTCCTCGACGTGGTGCGCGCCGAGTGGAGCAGCCCCAGGCCGTTCGACTATCGCGGCAAGTACTACCAGGTGGAGCAGGGCTTCTCGCAGGTCAAGCCGTACCGGGCCGAGGGCATTCCGGTCTTCGTCGGCGGCGCGTCGGACGCGGCCATCGAGGTCGCCGGCAAGCATGCCGACACCTTTGCGCTGTGGGGCGAATCCTACGACCAGGTGCGTGACGTCACCGCGCGGGTGCGGTCAGCTGCGGCCCGGCACGGGCGGCCGGCGCCGCGTTTCAGCCTGTCGGTGCGGCCGATCCTCGCGGAGACCGAAGAGAAGGCTTGGGCCAAGGCGGAAGCGATCCTGGAGCGCGCCACCGCATTGCAGGACCAGACTGGGTATCGCCGTCCGGCCGACGGCCGCGCCACCGCCGGCGCCAAGCGGTTGTTGGCGCTGGCCGAGCAGGGCAGCCGTATCGACAAGCGGCTGTGGACCGAGATTGCGAAACTCACCGGCGCCAACAGCAACACCACGGCGCTGGTCGGCACGCCCGAGCAGGTCGCCGAGGTGTTCGGCGACTATTACGATCTCGGCATCAGCCATTTCCTGATCCGCGGCTTCGATCCTCTGATCGACGCCATCGACTATGGCCGCGAGCTGATTCCGCTGACCCGCAAGCGGATTGCCGAGCGGCAGGCGACGCGGGGCGTCGCCGCCGAATGATCCATCGGCTGGCTTGTCGCCAGCCTGCCGCTCATCGTCTCGGCGGGGACGGCGCGCTGCGCGGGGGCGTGGTCCGCGTTCAGGCGTTCGCGGTGTTCATCCAGACGATCTCCCAGACATAGCCATCCAGGTCTTCGATGTGGCGGTTGTACATGAAGCCGAGGTCCTGCGCCGGGTTGGGATCGGCTCTGCCGCCCGCCGCCACCGCGCGCGCCACCGTGGCATCGACAACATCGCGGTCGTCGACCGTCAGGGCGTACAGAGCCTGACTGTCGGCTCGCGCGTCGCCGATCGGGCGCTTGGTGAATTCGCGATAGTAATCGTGGGTCAACAGCATCACCCCGATTGCGTCCGCGAACATCAGCGAGGTCGAATTCTCCCCCGAAAACTGCGGGTTCACCGTGCCGCCGAGCGCCACGTAGAACGCCGTCGCCGCGGCGAGATCGCGCACGGGCAGGTTCACCAAAATCATCTTGGACATCGTTTTTCCCTCTAAAGTCGTCGGAAGCCGCGCTATTGCCCTTGTTCCGAGCTGATAGGGGCTAAGTATCTTGATATCAAGATACTTGATAGAGAGATAATCGTCGATGGACCGTGCCGAGGCTGCCTCCGAACAATGGGCCCGCGAGCGCCCCGATCTCCCAACCCTGCCGGTGGAAACGGTCGGTCGCCTGCTCGATGCCGCCGCGCGGGTGATCCGCGATCACATGAACCCGTTGCTTGCGGAAGCGGACCTGCAGGTCGGCGAGTTCGATGTGCTGACGCCGCTCAGGCGCGCCGGTGAGCCCTACATGTTGTCGCCGACCCAGTTGTACGAATCGGCCATGATCTCCTCCGGCGGCATGACCAGCCGCCTGGACCGGCTGGAGCGCGCCGGGTTGATTGAGCGCCGCCCCGATCCCAACGACCGGCGCGGCAGGCAGGTCGCGCTGACGGTTGCCGGCAAGCGCGCAATCGACGATTTGATTGGCCCCATGGTGGCGCTTGAGGAGCGCATGCTGTCCGTGCTGACACCGGCGGAGCAGACAACCCTCAACTTGCTCCTCAAGAAGCTGCTGACCGGCCTCTAGGTTGAGCCTGATGCGGCGCGGGCATCGTGCCGCCGGGCGTAAATCCACAAGCCTCGACGATCGGCGGGTGATAGTCATATCACTGTCATCTTCGTCCTGAAATGTCGGGCGAGCCTCCCACCCCTTGGACCCGTGGCGGACCCATGAACTTCTTCCAACGCTTCACTTTTCTTTTTTCGGCGCCGGTGTTCGACGCGGACGATCTCGAGGGGCTGCGGCTCCAGCAGATCATGGCCGCGATCGAGCATATGGGCTTTCAGGTGGTCAAGGCGCGCCGCATCGAGGATGCGGAGATCGCGGTGCAGACCGACGCCGCCATCGGCTGCATGGTGGTCGACTGGGGCAAGAAGGGGCTGGAGGGCAAGGCCGCGTCCCTGATCGCCCTGATGCGCCGCCGGGGCCTGGAGATGCCGATCGTGCTCTTGGTGCGGCGCAAGCGCTTCGAGGACATCCCGGTCGAGGTGCTCGACTTCATCGACGGCTACATCTTCCTCGCCGAGGAGACCCCCGAGTTCATCGCCAAGAACTTGGTCAGCCGCCTCAAGCAGTATGCCGAGACCCTGAAGACGCCATTCTTCGGCGCGCTGTCGGATTTCGCCGAGGAGGGCAACCAGCTATGGACCTGTCCGGGTCACAATGGCGGCATCTTCTACAGCCGCAGCCCGATCGGGCGGATCTTCATGGAGCATCTCGGCGAGGCCGTGTTCCGTGACGACCTCGACAACTCCGTGCTCGAACTCGGCGACCTCCTGACCCATGAGGGGCCGGCGCTGCAGGCGCAGAAGGAAGCCGCGACCATCTTCGGGGCCGAAAAAACCTACTTCGTTCTCAACGGCACCTCGGCGTCCAACAAGATCGTGCTGTCGGCGCTGGTCGCCGAGGGCGATCTCGTGCTGTTCGACCGCAACAACCACAAGGCCGCGCATCACGGCGCACTGCTGCTCGGCGGCGGCACGCCGGTGTACCTGCCGACCGAGCGCAACGCCTACGGCCTGATCGGTCCGATCACGCCGGCTTCGCTCGATGAGGCAACGATCCGCGCCGCGATCGCGGCGAGCCCGCTGGTCAAGGACCCGGAGGCGGCGACCCGCCGCCGTCCGTTCCGCGTCGCGGTGATCGAGCAGTGCACCTATGACGGCACCATCTACAACGCCCAGAAGCTGCTGGAGAAGATCGGCCCGCTCTGCGACTACATCCTGTTCGACGAGGCCTGGGCCGGCTTCATGAAATTCCATCCGATCTATGCCGAGCGCTTCGCGATGGGGCTGCGCGAGCTCGGACCGGACGCGCCCGGCATCATCGCCACCCAGTCGACCCACAAGCAGCTCGCGAGCTTCTCGCAGGCTTCGCAGATCCATGTCAGGGATCGCCACATCAAGGGCCAGCGCCGCCGCGTCGAGCACCGCCGCTTCAACGAGAGCTTCTTGCAGCACGCCTCGACGTCGCCGTTCTATCCGCTGTTCGCCTCGCTTGACGTCGGCGCGCAGATGATGAAGGGCCGCTCGGGTGAGGTGCTGTGGGACGACACCATCCGCCTCGGCATCGAGCTGCGCAAGAAGCTGCGCGCCGTCCGCCGCGAGTTCGACGAGAAGGAAAGCGATCCGGTCCGCCGCTGGTTTTTCGATCCATTCGTGCCGGACCGGGTGTCGATCCCGGACGTGGCGCGCGAGGGCGGGTCGCATGACGTGCCCTGGGAAAGTCTGTCGACCGACCAGCTCGCCAGCAAGGCGAGCTACTGGGAATTCAAGCCGGGCGCGTCCTGGCATGGCTTTGCCAACCTCGCGCCGGGCCTCGCCATCACCGACCCGAACAAGCTGACGCTGCTGACGCCGGGGCTCGACCGTAAGACCGGCCAGTATGAGGCGCACGGCATCCCGGCGCCGGTGGTCGCGCAGTATCTCCGCGAGAACCGCGTCGTGCCGGAAAAGAACGACCTCAACTCGCTGCTGTTCCTGCTCACCCCGGGCGTGGAATCGAGCAAGGCCGGCACGCTGGTCAGCGCGCTCGTCGCGTTCAAGCGCCTGCACGACGACAACGCGCTGCTCGACGATGTGATGCCGGAGTTCGTCGCGCGCCGGCCGGCGCGCTACCGTGGCGTGCGGCTGCGCAACCTGTGCGGCGAGATGCATGCGTTCTACCGCTCCGCCAACATCAGCGAGCTGCAGAAGGCCCAGTTCCGTGCCGAGCACCTGCCGGAGCCGGCGATGACGCCGTATCAGGCGTCGCGCTACCTCGTGCGCAACGACGTCGATTACCTGCCGATCGACGAGATCGACGGCCGCATCGCCACGACGCTGTTCGTGGTCTATCCGCCCGGCATCGCCACCATCGTGCCCGGCGAGCGGATCACGGAGCGCGCGAAACCGATGATCGCGTATCTCAAGGCGTTCGAGCAGGCGGAAAACCTGTTTCCCGGCTTCGGCGCCGAAATCCAGGGCCTCTATCGCGAAATCGATGCCAGCGGTACCATCCGCTTCCACACCTATGTCGTGCGCGAGTGACCGCCATGGCTGAACCCGGTCTCGACCTGTCGTCATCCGCTGCGGCGTGTCCGGCGCCGACGATCACCATTCGGCCATCGCGCGACGACGATGTCGACGCGATGCTGGCGATCTATCGCTATCACATCCGCCACGGCGTCGAGCCCGGTGCGGTGCAGGCCGCCGAGCCGCTCGATCCCGACGACTTGAAGCAGCGGCGCAAGAACATGCGCAGCCGCCGTCTGCCGCATATCGTCGCCGAGATCGATGGCATCATTGTCGGCTACGCCTATGCGGTGCTGTTCCGCAAGCGCCCGGCCTATCGCTACACCGCCAAGCACTCGATCTATGTGCACCACGACCACATGCGCGCCGGGGTGGGGCGGGTGCTGCTGCCGGCGCTGGTCGACGCCTGCGCGGCGGCGGGTTATCGCCAGCTCATCGGCTACATCGACGCCGCCAACGCCGCCTCGATCCGCCTGCACGAGAACTGCGGTTTTCGCCAGGTCGGCTACCTGCCGGCGATCGGCTACAAGTTCGGCCACTGGTCGGCCACCGTGATGATGCAGCGCTCCCTCGGCGCCGGCGACACCACGCCGCCGGACTCGGTGCTGACCCATCCGGCGGCGGGCGGGCCGGACGGGCACGGCTGAGGCGCGGGACGCCGGATGCGGGACGGCGCCTTCGGACGGGCCATGTCCGTCCACATGTGCAGCACGTAGCCCGGATGAACGCTTTACTGCTCATGGTGAGGAGCGCAGCGTAGCTGCGCGTCTCGAACCATGAGGCCGCAGTATTTGCCGTTTGTCTCTCGGCCCCATCCTTCGAGACGCCCGCCGCGCGGGCTCCTCAGGATGAAGAGAAAGGCCGCGAATGAACGCGTAGCCCGGATGAGAGCAGCGGGACGGTTGCGAAAGATCACCCGCATGTCGCTTCGCTCATGCGGGCTGCGGGGCGACGCACTTTCATCTGATGCAGCCCTCCTCATGGTGAGGAGCGCGGCACGCCGCGCGTCTCGAACCATGAGGCCCATGCGCCTGTAGTTCGCTTCTCGGCCTCATCTTTGGAGACGCCCGCTGCGCGGGCTCCTCAGGATGAGGTGAGAGTTCGTACGCGCTTCGAGACGCTTGGTTTCATGCATTTCTGGATAAGGGACTAAGGCCTGCTACCCTCACACCGGAGGCGTGCCATGGGTGTGGAAGGACTCGATGGTCTTCAGCCCCCACGCCTGGCCCTTCTTGCGCTCCTCTTCGGTCCATACGATCGGCTTCCAGTCGGGGGCGAGGACCAGCCGCGCGCCGGCATTGGCGACTTCGACGCGGTTGCCGCCGGGCTCGTAGACATAAAGGAAGAAGGTCTGCTGCACCGCATGCTTGTGCGGGCCGGTCTCGATGTACACACCGTTCTCCAGGAAGATGTCGGCGGCGCGCAAAATCTCCTCGCGGCTGTCGAGCGCGTAGGTGACATGGTGGAAGCGGCCTTTGGTGCCTGAGTGGTCGCGGGTGTAGGCGAAGTCGTAGCTCTTGTTCGACACTGTCAGCCACATGCCGGCCTCGGTGCCGTCGTTCAGCACGATCTGCTCGGTGAGACGGCAGCCGAGGTAGTTTTCGAAGAACAGGCGGTTGGCCTTGATGTCGACGGCGAGGCAGTTGAGATGGTCGAGGCGGCGGACATTGACGCCGCGGGCCGGGAAGCGCTGGGCCTGGTTCTTCAGCGCGGGCTTGAGTTCGGGCGGGGCCTCGTACCACTCGGTCTCGTAATAGAGCTCGACCACATGCCCGTCGGGATCGCGGCAGCGGAATGCCGGCCCGTGGCCGAGATCGCCGTCGATCCAGCCGATGTCGTGACCGGATCCTTTCAGCGCGGCGACGCGGCGCTCGAGCGCCTGCGGGCTGCGCGCGCGGAACGCCATGTGACCCATGCCTGACGTGTTCGAGGCCGTCAGCTTCAGTGTCGCGCGCTCGTAGTCGTCCCAGCCGCGCAGGTAGACGGAGTCGCCCTGGCGACCGCTGACGGTCATGCCCATCACGTCGACAAAGAATTTGAGGCTCTCGTCCGGCTTCGGGGTGAGCATTTCGACATGGCCGAGATGGGCGAGGTCGAGGATCGGTTCCGGCGTCATGGGCGCGTCTCCTGTTGGCGGCGGTCGCGTCTTATTGACAAGACCATATCTTTTGTACATTTGTACAAAAGTACGCAGGCGGCGGCAACACCGGAGCAAGGACGGAAGAGGGCCATGGCGCGGAACCCGAACATGCGGGAAGCGATCCTGAGCGCGGCGGAGCAGCTGTTCTCAACCCATGGCTACGATGCCGTCTCGATCCGCGACATCGCTCAGGCCGCGGGCGCCAATCCCGGCAGCGTGACCTATCATTTCAAGAGCAAGGACGGCCTTCTGCTCGAGATCTACCGCCGCCACTGCGGGCCGATGAACCAGCGCCGCATCGAGCTTCTGGTCGCGGCCAAGCGCATCAGCGACATGCAGCAGCGGCTGGAGGCGATCGTGCGCGCCTATGTGCTGCCGGCGTTCTCCTCCAGCAGCGATCTCGCCGGAGGCGGCGCGCGCTTCACGCGGCTGCGCGCGGTGATGTCGGCGGAGGGCAACGCGGTGGTCGGCCGCATCATCGCGGAGATTTTTGACGACACCACCCAGGCTTTCATCGCCGCGATCCGCGAGAGCCTGCCGCATCTGCCGCTCACGACGGTGGTGTGGCGCTGCCAGTTCCTGCTGGGGGCGTTGTACTACACGCTGATCACCCCCGAGCGCGTGACGCGCCTGTCGCGCGGCGAGGCGGATGGCTCCGATGTCGCCCACGCCATCGAGGAACTGGTCGCCTCGACGGTGGCGTCGCTGCAGGCGCCCGGCGTGGTCGATGTTCCGGTCGCGGCGAGCGCCGACCGGCCGGCGGCGCGCGCGGCCAAGCGCGTGGCGGCCGCCAAATAGGGCCGGCGAACAACAAGAATAAGGGAGAGAACGGCATGCGCAGGCGTGATCTGTTGGCGGCAAGTGCGGGGCTCGGCGTCGCGGCTTGGGCCGGAGGTCTGCCGCCGGCGTGTGCCGCGGACGGCGAGGCGCGGGCGATCCCCGCGATTCCCACGATTCCTGGGCCCGATCCCGACACGCGGACGCCGAAGTTCAGGTTGCCCGCCGGCAGTGTCGACACCCACACCCATATCTTCGGTCCCGCCGCGACCTATCCGTTCTCGCCGAAGCGGCCGTATTCTCCGCCGGACGCGCCGCTCGCCATGTTTCGCAGCCTGCACGACAAGATCGGCGTCGCGCGTGCCGTCATCGTCAACGCAACGGTCCATGGCTTCGACAACCGCGTGGTCACCGACGCCATCGCGCAGAGTGAGGGCCGTTATCTCGGCATCGCCAACATCAATGACGCCATGTCCGACGCCGAGCTGCACGCCCTCGACAAGGCCGGCATCCGCGGCTGCCGCTTCGCCTCCCTGAAGCGGCTCGGTGGTGTCGGCGACATGAAGGTGTTCCGTCGCCTCGTCGACCGCGTCGCGGCGATCGGCTGGCACGTCGACATCTACCTGGAGCAGGGCACCGTGCGCGAATTTGCTCCGATCCTGCAGGCGCTGCCGGTGACTTATGTGATCGACCACATGGGCACCATCGATGCCGGCAAGGGCCTCGACGATCCGGAGTTCAAGGCGTTGCTGGCGCTGCAGCGCGCGGACGAGAAGTGCTGGATCAAGATTACCGGCCCGGAGCGTGCCTCCGCCACCGGCGCGCCGTTCCATGACGTGGTGCCGTTCGCCAGGGCCCTGATCGACAATGCGCCCGATCGCGTGATCTGGGGCACCGACTGGCCGCATCCGAACGTCAAGGTGATGCCCAACGACGGCGATCTCGCCGATCTCGTTCCGCTCTACGCGCCCGAGGCCGACATGCAGCGCAAGCTGCTGGTCGCCAATCCGGATCGGCTGTTCTGGCGCCGGCGCAAATGACCACGCGGCGCGCGGCTGTCCCGCGCGCCGGATGACAACGACCACACAGGGATCGCCATGCTCAAGCCGACCATTCCCGGACCCGACCCCGACACCCGCACGCCGGCATTCAAGCTGCCGCCGCTCGCCTGCGACGCCCACACCCACATCTTCGGGCCGCACGACACCTATCCCTATGCGCCGAACCGGCCCTACACGCCGCCGGACGCGCCGCTCGCCGACTTCCGCGCGCTGCACAGGAAGCTCGGCATCGGCCGCGCCGTCATCGTCAACGCCAGCGTGCATGGCACCGACAACCGCGTCGCGCTCGACGCCATCGCCGCAAGCGGCGGCACCTACCGCGCCGTCGCCAACATCGACGGCACCATCACCGAGCGGGGCTTGCGTGAGCTGCACGAGGGCGGCTTCCGCGGCTGTCGCTTCAACTTCGTGCGCCATCTCGGCGGCGTGCCTGATATGGCCGTGTTCCACCGCATCGTCGCCATGATCGCGCCGCTCGGCTGGCACGTCGACCTGCACTTCGATGCCATCGACCTGCCGGAATATGCCGATCTCCTGGCAAAGCTGCCGGTGCGTTACACCATCGACCACATGGGCCGGGTGAAAGCCTCCGACGGTCTCGACCAGCTGCCGTTCCGCACCCTGATCGACCTGATGCAGCGCGATGACAAGTGCTGGGTCAAGGTCTGCGGCTGCGAGCGGGTATCGTCAAGCGGCCCGCCATTCCATGACGCAGTGCCGTTCGCGCGCAAGATTGTCGAGACCGCGCCGGACCGGGTGATCTGGGGCACCGACTGGCCGCATCCCAATGTCAAGGTGATGCCGAACGACGGCGATCTCGTCGACCTGATTCCGCTGTTCCTGCCGGAGGCGGAATGGCAGCAGCTGGTGCTGGTCGACAACCCGGCGCGGCTGTTCGAATTCTGAACGCGCCGCCAAGCCAACAACAAGACAGGGGAAACGACAGGTGAGCATCTCGATGACGCAGGCGACTGCCGCTCGACGACCGACGAAGGCATGGTGGAAGGAGCTGTGGGTCCAGGTGATGGTTGCCATGGCGCTCGGCATCGCGCTCGGCGTCTGGCGGCCGGATCTGGGAGCCCAGATGCAGCCGTTCGGCGACGCCTTCATCAAGGCGATCCGCATGCTGATCGCGCCGATCATCTTCTGCACGGTGGTCAACGGCATCGCCCACATGGCCGACATGGCCAAGGTGGGGCGGGTGGCGATCAAGGCGATCGTCTACTTCGAGGTGGTCACGACGTTCGCGCTGATCATCGGCCTCGTCGCGGTCAACCTGTGGCAGCCCGGCGCGGGCATGAACGTCGACGTCTCGACCATCAATCCCAGCGTCATCGAACCCTACGTCAAGCAGACGTCGGCGGTCGGCTTCGTGCCGTTCCTGATGAACATCATTCCCAACACCTTCGTCGGCGCCTTTGCGGAGGGGCATATCCTGCAGGTGCTGTTCCTGTCGGTGATGTGCGGCTTCGCGCTGATCTGGCTCGGCGACAAGGCAAAGCCCATGACCGATGTGCTGGAGGTCGCCGCCAAGATGGTGTTCGGCCTCGTGCGCATCGTGATGTGGGCGGCGCCGCTCGGTGCGTTCGGCGCCATCGCCTTCACCGTCGGCAAGTTCGGCGTCGGCTCGCTGTCCTCGCTCGGCAAGCTGATCGGCGGCTTCTACGTCACCTGCATCATTTTCATCGCCATCGTGCTCGGTCCGATCGCGGCGCTGTGTGGCGCCAATCTCCTCAAGCTGATCCGCTATATCTGGGAAGAGCTGCTGGTGTGCATCGCGACGACCTCGTCGGAGACAGTGCTGCCGCGCATGATCAGCAAGCTCGAGGCACTGGGGTGCGAAAAGAGCATTGTCGGTCTCGTGATTCCAACCGGCTATTCGTTCAACCTCGACGGCACCTGTCTCTATCTGGCAACCGCTGCCGTGTTCCTGGCGCAGGCCACCAACACTCACTTCGACGTCAGCCATCAGATCGGCCTGTTGCTGATCCTGCTGGTCACCTCGAAGGGGGCGGCGGGGATCGCGGGTGCAGCCTTCGTGGTGCTGGCCGCGACGTTGGCGGCGGGCGGCACCATTCCGGTGGCGAGCGTCGCGCTGGTGCTCGGGGTGCACCGCCTGATGTCGCAGGCGCTGACGCCGACCAACCTCGTCGGCAATGCGGTCGCGACCATCGTCATCGCCAGGTGGGAAAACGCGCTCGACATGACGCAGATGCGCAGGGTTCTCGACGGAGAGCCGGCGCCCACCGCCTGATCATCTTCCAACCTGTTCAATACGGAAAGGACACAACATGGCCACCACCAAGACCGGCCTCGTGGTCACCGCCCATCCCGGCGATTTCGTCTGGCGTGCGGGCGGCGCGATCGCGCTGCATGCCAGAAAGGGCTATCGCGTCAAGATCGTCTGCCTGTCGTATGGCGAACGCGGCGAGAGCCAGTTCGCCTGGAAGGAGGCGGGGGCGACGCTGGAGAAAGTCAAGGCCGGCCGGCGCGACGAGGCCGAGCGCGCCGCCGCGGTGCTCGGCGCCGAGATCGAGTTCTTCGACGTCGGCGACTATCCGCTGCGCCTCAAGGAGGAGCATTTCGACCGCATGGTCGATGTCTACCGCGAGCTCAACCCGTCGTTCGTGCTGACCCACGCGCTGGAGGACCCCTACAATTTCGACCATCCGACCGCCGCGCACTTTGCCCAGGAGACCCGCGTGGTCGCCCAGGCGATGGGCCACAAGCCCGGCGCCAAGTACACTTATGCGGCGCCGCCGGTGTTCCTGTTCGAGCCGCACCAGCCCGAGCAGTGCAACTTCAAGCCCCAGGTGATCCTCAACATCGACGAGGTCTGGGAGCAGAAGCGCCGGGCGTTCGAGGTCCTCGCCGCGCAGAAGCATCTCTGGGAGTACTACACCCGCGTCGCGCTCAACCGCGGCGTCCAGGGCGGCCGCAACGCCGGCACGCCGATGACCTATGGCGAGGCGTATCAGCGGCTGTTCCCGGCCGTGGTGGGAGAGCTGGCATGAAGACCGTCGTCGTCAGGAATATTGCGCGGGCGGACGAAGCCTCCGTCAGGACGCTCGCCGGCCTCGGCGTCTCCACCGCCCACGAGGCCTACGGCCGCTTCGGCCTGATGCAGCCCTATATGCGTCCGATCTGGCCGGGCGCGGAAGTGGCCGGCACGGCCGTCACCGTGCTGGCGCAGCCTGGCGACAACTGGATGCTGCATGTCGCGGTCGAGCAGTGCCGCAAGGGTGACATCCTCGTCGTCGGCTGCACCACCGAGAACCATGACGGCATGTTCGGCGAGCTGCTCGCGACCTCGCTGGTCGCGCGCGGTGTCGTCGGCCTCGTCATCGACGCCGGCTGTCGTGACATCAAGGCGCTCACCAGGATGGGATTTCCGGTGTGGTCGCGCGCCATCTCCGCCAAGGGCACGGTCAAGGCGACGCTCGGCGCCGTCAACGTGCCGGTGGTGTGCGCCGGCGCGCTGGTGACGCCGGGCGACGTGGTGGTGGCCGATGACGATGGTGTCGTGGTGATCCCGCGCGCGCAGGCCGCCGAGGTTGCCGCAAAAGGCCTCATGCGCCAGTCCGAGGAGGAGGGCAAGCGGGCGCGGCTGGCGTCCGGCGAACTCGGCCTCGACATGTACAGGATGCG
The DNA here is from genome assembly GCF_052115025.1 of Bradyrhizobium sp. 2TAF24. NCBI lineage: Bacteria > Pseudomonadati > Pseudomonadota > Alphaproteobacteria > Hyphomicrobiales > Nitrobacteraceae > Bradyrhizobium > Bradyrhizobium sp. 2TAF24. Next base: position 243,384 of record NZ_JBFRFW010000010.1, read on the forward strand.
CGAGACGCTGCAGAAGGCAGGGCTCGTCTATGTCGACCGGCCGGAAGACGTCTGACAGCGCGGAGGCTGGGATGGCGGCGATCATGCGACCGTGGCTGGTGGCGGTGCTGTGGCTCGGCCTGATCGGCGCGGGCTCCGCATGGGCCGAGCCGTTCCCGTCGAAGCCGGTGCACATCCTCGTGCCCTATGCCGCGGGTGGGGCGGTCGACATCCTCGCCCGCACCCTTGGCCAGGTGCTGGCGAAGACATGGGGCCAGCAGCCGATCGTCGACAACCGGCCCGGCGCCGGCGGCATCGTCGCATCGCAGGCGCTGACCCAGGCCGCGCCGGACGGCCATACCCTGATCCTGGTGGCGAGCGGCCATCCGCTCAACCAGTTCTTTTATCCGTCGCTGCCATACGACACCTTCCGCGACTTCACGCCGATCACCGAGATCGGCTATTCGCCGCTGGCCCTGATCGTCGGCAAGGACATGCCGGCGAAGACGCTGCCGGAGCTGCTGGCGGCGCTGCGGCAGAAGCCGGAGGCTTTCTCGTACGCGACCTCCGGCAACGGCACCTCGGCCCATCTCGCCGGCGAGCTGCTCAAGCACATGGCCGGCGTCGACATGACCATGATCCCGTTCCGCGGCGGTGCGCCCGCGGTCACCGCGGTGATGGCGGGTCAGGTGCCCATCGGCATCAATCCGCTCGCCGAGGTGCTGAGCCAGGTCGAGAGCGGCACGGTGCGCGCACTCGCGGTCAGCACGGCGACGCGGTCGCGGGTGCTGCCGGACGTACCAACCATCGCGGAGCAGGGCGTAGCCGGTTACGACACCGCGGTGTGGTGGGGTGTGCTCGGTCCTGCAGGGATGTCGCCCGATCTCGTCGCGCGCATCAACCGCGACATCGTCGCCGCGTTACGGGAGCCGGACGTCATCGAGCGTTTCAGGAGTCTCGGCGCCGAGCCGGTCGGCAGTTCGCCGGCAGATTTCGCCGCCTACATGCATGCCGAGGCCGATCGCTGGGGGCCGATCCTGAAGGCCGCCAACATCAGGATGCAATGACGATCCTTGTCGGGAGAGTGGACCATGACTGACCCCAAACGCCTGCGCGTCCTGCTTGGCGATCATCCGGGAACGAAGGCGCTCAAGAGCGGCGAGGTGGCCTCCAGCCGCGTCGCGTTCGATTTCGCCGACTACACGCCGACCAACAAGGGCTTCAAGCCGATGGTGCGGCAGCAGGCGTTCGACGTCTCGGAAATGGCGCTCGTCACCTACCTGATGGCGCGCGACCACGGCAAGCCGATGGTGCTGTTGCCGGCGACCGTGATGGGGCGTTTCGCCCATGCCTCAGCGCTCTACAACGCCGAGCGGGGGCGACTGACGGTCGCGGATCTCGCCAGCAAGCGCGTCGGCATCCGCTCCTTCACCACCACCTCCGGCGCCTGGCTGCGTGGCATTCTGGCCAATGATCATGGTGTCGATCTCGATGGCATCGAATGGATCACCTACGAGGATCCCCATGTCGCCGAGTACCGGGACACGACGACCCGGGCGCCGGCGGGCAAAACCATCCTGCAGATGCTGATCGACGGCGAGATCGATGTGGCGCTCGGCGAGACGTCGAGCGATCCGCGCCTCAAGCCGCTGTTCGCCGATCCCGATGCCGAGGCACGGGCGTGGTATGCAAAGCATGGCGTGATCCCGATCAACCATGTGGTGGTGGTCAGCCAGGCGCTCAATGACGGCGATCCGGAGACGGTCCGCGAGGTCTATCGCCTGCTCAAGGAGGCGAAGGCACACGCGCCCGCGACGACGCCGGACACCACGCCATTCGGCCTTGCCGCCATGCGCCCGGCGCTGGAGCTGATAATCGCCTACGCCGCCCAGCAGAAGCTGATCTCGCGGGGATTTGCGGTGGAGGAGCTGTTCAGCGACCTGACGCGTGGATTGGCGTGAGCGTCGTTGCCGTAGCTCGGATGAGCGAAGCGACATCCGGGTGATCTTGCACCTGAAAGCCCCGCATATCGCTGCGCTCATGCGGGCTACAGGGCATCAGTCGATAGGCTAAAGCTGTGCTTCAAATTCTGCGTCATCACCGGGCCGGCGCGCAGCGCCGAGACCCGGTGATCCAGCTTCAAAAGCTCTCACGTGTGGTGAGTTAGCTGGATTGCCGGATCAAGTCCGGCAATGACGCGGTGGGTGTGGCGTGCCGCGAACATGAACCGTGTAGTTGCACGGCAAGCCAACGCACGGCGTTGAGGTGGCTTGACTGCCAAAAATCCGCCCGCTCACTCCCCAAGCCCCGTCCCGCCATACAGCCACGCGAGATGGTCGTAATAATCCTCCGACGACTTCGCGCGCATGATCTCGTTGCGCAGCACGGCATGGGCGCCGGCTGGGTGGTAGATGTGCTCGCCGATGGCGCGCGACTGCAACTGCACGCGGGCGGTGCGCACCATGCGCTGCTTGCGGTAGACCTCGAGCGCGGTGGCGTGGTCGTTCGGATACTTGTCGAGCATGTGCGACAGGCAGACGGCATCTTCCAGCGCCATGCAGGCGCCTTGCGCGAAATACTGCATCATCGGATGGGCGGCGTCGCCGAGCAGAGCGACGCGGCCATCGATCCAGGTCTCGACGGGATCGCGATCACACAGCACCCACAGCTTCCAGTCCTTGCCATGGCGGATGATGTTTTGTGCCCGCGGATGGACGTGATGAAAACCCTTCATCACCTCGTCTTCCGACACCGGCTTGCCGGCGACCGGCTCGGGGGCGTCGTTGTGGTAGGTCACGACCAGGTTGAACACCTTCCAGCCGGACAGGGGATAGTGCACGATGTGGCACTTCGGGCCGGCCCACAGCGTTGCCGCGTTCCAGCGCAGGTCCTCCGGCATCTGCTCGGTCGGGATCACCGAGCGGTAGGTGGTATGGCCGGACACCCGCGGCGCGCCGTCGTTGACCACCTTCTTGCGGATGTTCGACCACAGACCGTCGGCGCCGATCAGCAGCGAGCCGGTGACGGCATCGCCGGAGGCGAGGCGGGCGGTGACGGAGGAGCCGTCCTGGTCGTAGCCGACCACCTCGCTGTTGACGCGCAGCTCGATCAGGTCGTTGGCCTGGCAGGTCTTCAGGAACACGCCATGGAGGTCGCCGCGGTGCACGACGGCGTAGGGATTCTTGAAGCGCGAGCGGAACGCCTCGCGCAGGTCGATGTGGGTGATCTCCTCGGCGGTCAGCGCATCCATCAGGCGGAGCTGGTCGACGTACACAGCCATGCCGCGCGCGGCCTCGCCGACGCCGAGATAGTCGAAGGCATGGAAGGCGTTGGGGCCGAGCTGGATGCCGGCGCCGATCTCGCCGAGGGCGGAGGCCTTTTCCAGCACGATGCTGCGGATGCCCTTGCGCGCGAGGCCGACCGCGGCGGCGAGCCCGCCAATGCCTCCACCTGCGATCAGTACGGGACGTGCGCCGGTGTTCGTGGTCAAGGATGCCTCCGTCAGGTTGTCTTCTTGAGATGTTCGACGGCGTCCTCCGCCCGCAGCGGGACGCGGGACACCTCGTTGTTGAGATCGACGAGCTGGATCAAAAGCCCCAGCAGCGTCTTGCGGTCGGCTGGCTTCAGCGGCTGCAGCATGCGCGCCTGGGCGCGGTCGACTGAGGCCATCACCTCACGCAGCAGCGCAGCGCCGCTTGTGGTGAGGTGCAGCAGCTTGACGCGCTTGTCGTCGGCGCCGGGCTTGCGCTGGATGTAGCCCTTGGTCTCCAGCCGTTCCAGCACGCTGCCGAGCGTCGAGCGGTCGAAGGCGATCACCGCCGACAGCCGCGTCGCATCGATGCCGGGATGGCTGCGGATTGCCACCAGCGCGGCGTACTGCACCGGCGTCAGGTCGAACGCCTTGCACTCTTCCATGAAGATGGATACGGCGATCTGCTGCATCCGCCGGAACAGGTAGCCCGGCTTGGTGTAGACGTCGTCCATCGAGGGATGGTCGTCCTTATTCGGCATCGGGCTGACGATCGGGTGCGGCGTCGGCAAACGCCTTGAGGGATTTTGTCGCGGCTTCCGCCGTCATCAGCCGCGGAAATTTTTCCACCGCAACGCCGAAGCGCCGGGCATTGGCGAGCTGCGGCACGAGGCAGAGGTCGGCGAGAGTGGGGGCGTCGCCGAAACAGAACGGGCCTGTCTCATGGGCGATCAGCGCCTCGCAAGCTTCGAGGCCATCCTGGTTGGCCCAGGCCGCCCACGCGGTGACTTGTTCTTCCGGCAGGCCGAGCTGGCGCAGCCGCGCCAGCACTTTCAGATTTTGCACCGGATGGGTGTCGCAGGCGATCGCCATCGCGAACGCGCGCACCCGCGCGCGCTTCAGCGGATCGGCCGGCAGTAGCGGCGGTGTGGGATGGGTCTCGTCGAGCCATTCGATGACGGCGAGCGACTGCGTCAGCACATCGCCCTGATCGTCGATCAGGGTCGGAACGAGGCCCTGCGGGTTGAGCTTGAGGTAGTCGGGCGCGCGCTGCTCGCCCTTGCGCAGGTGATGGGGGAGGTGTTCGACCGTCAGGCCCTTGAGATTGAGGGCGATCCGCACCCGGTACGACGCGCTGCTGCGGAAGTAGCCATGCAGTTTCATCAAGTGTCTCCCTGGAGCTTTTTGTCGCGCGTCGTTTGTTTGATGATTGACAGTACACATTCGATCAGTATGCTGTCAATAAATCACGACAAGAAACCCGGGAGGCTGATCATGGATCACGCCATTCAGAAGACACCTGAGCGCGAAGCTTTTTACCGCAGGATCGATGGCGAGAACCTGTCGGCGCTGTGGAATGTGATGGGCGATCTCATCACGCCGCAACCCAAGAGCCCGTGCCGTCCGCACCTCTGGAGCTTCGATGCAATCCGCGCCTACATGGTCGAGGCCGGCGGTCTCATCACCGCGAAGGAAGCCGAACGGCGGGTGTTGATTCTCGAGAACCCCGGCCTGCGCGGCCAGTCCAAGATCACGACCTCGCTTTATGCCGGCGTGCAGATGGTGATGCCGGGCGAAGTCGCGCCGGCGCATCGTCACACCCAGTCGGCGCTGCGGTTCATCCTCGAAGGCAAGGGGGCCTACACCGCGGTGGATGGCGAGCGCACCACGATGGAGCCCGGCGATTTCGTCATCACCCCGTCGATGACCTGGCATGATCACGGCAACCAGACCAGCGAGCCGATGTTCTGGCTCGACGGTCTCGACATCCCGGTGGTGCAGTTCTTCGATGCCTCGTTCGCCGAAGGCTTGGCCGAGGACCAGCAGCCGATCACCCGTCCCGCCGGTGACAGCTTCGCGCGCTATGGCCACAACCTGCTGCCGGTCGATCTCAAGCGGACGTCGAAGACGTCGCCGGTGTTCAACTATCCCTATGCCCACACCCGCGAGGCGCTGGAGACGGCCAGGAACAACAGCGAGTGGGATCCCTGCCACGGCCTCAAGCTGCGCTACACCAATCCGGCGACCGGCGAGTTCGCGATGCCGACCATCGGCACCTTCATCCAGCTGCTGCCGAAGGGCTTCTCCACGGCGCGCTATCGCTCCACCGACGCCACCGTGTTCGCGCCGATCGAGGGGCGGGGACGCTCGCGCATCGGCGACCAGGTGTTCGAATGGGGCCCCCGCGACGTCTTCGTGGTGCCGAGCTGGCACTGGGTGACCCACGAGGCCGACGAGGACGCCGTGCTGTTCAGCTTCTCCGACCGGCCCGTGCAGCAGAAGCTCGACTTGTTCCGCGAAGACCGCGGCAACGCCTGAGGACCACGAATGACTGACTACGTTTTCAATCCGCCCGTGCCGCCGACGGTTGCCGTCGCCGGCGAGACGGCGCGGTTTCCGGTGCGCCGCGTGTTCTGCGTCGGCCGCAACTACGCCGCGCACGCCCGCGAGATGGGCAAGGATCCGGATCGCGAGCCGCCGTTCTTCTTCACCAAGCCGGCGGACGCGGTGGTGGACAGCGGCGTCACCGTGCCGTACCCGCCGGAAACCAGCAACTTCCACTACGAGATCGAGCTGATCGTCGCGATCGGCCGCGAGGCGTTCGACGTCAGCCGCGAGGCGGCGCTCGACCTCGTGTACGGCTATGGCGTCGGCATCGACCTGACGCGGCGTGACCTGCAGTTCGAGGCGCGCGACAAGGGCCGCCCGTGGGACTGGGGCAAGGCGTTCGACCAGTCGGCGCCGATCGCGCCGCTGCATCGCGTTCGGGATGGCCAGCATCCGGCCAAGGGCCGCATCTGGCTCGCCGTCAACGGCGCCGTGAAGCAGGATGCGGACCTCACCGAGCTGATCTGGCCGGTGCCGGACATCATCTCGATCCTGTCGCGCTCCATGGTGCTCAAGCCCGGCGACCTGATCATGACCGGCACGCCCGCGGGCGTCGGCGCCATCGTGAGGGGTGACAAGGTCACCGGCGGTATCGACGGCCTCGGCGAGATCGCCATCACCATCGGCTGATGCGGCGGGCGGCGCATGGCGTCGCCCGTTCGTTCCGACCACGACACACCAAGCAACGAGGGCTCCGCGCCAAGGGGCCCCTCACTCACGGAGGAGGGTATAGTGATGAAGACGACCGTATTCGCCGCGGCTGCCGCCGCCCTGCTGCTGGGCACCGCGGGCGCCATGGCGGCGGACCCGATCAAGATCGGGTTCATCTCGACGTTCTCGGGGCCGTCCGGCCAGCTCGGCCAGGAACTGCTCGACGGCTTCAAGCTCGGCATCAAGAGCACCGGTGGCACGCTCGGCGGCCGTCCGGTCGAGGTCGTGCAGGGCGACGATCAGGCCAAGCCGGACGTCGGCCGCCAGCTTTCCGACAAGATGATCGAGAGCGACCGCGTCGAGATCATCACCGGCATCAATTTTTCCAACGTGATGCTGGCTGTGGCCAAGCCCGTGCTGGATTCCGGTGCGTTCGTGTTCAGCGTCAACGCCGGGCCGTCGCAGTACGCCGGCAAGCTGTGCAACCCGCACTATTTCAACGCCTCGTTCCAGAACGACACGCTGCCCGAGGCGATGGGCATCTATCTCCGTGAGAACAACGTCAAGCGCGTCTACCTGATGGCGCCGAACTATCCGGCGGGCAAGGACTTCCTCGCCGGCTTCAAGCGCACCTTCAAGGGCGAGATCGCCGGCGAGGTCTACACCGCGTTCGGCCAGCTCGACTACGCCGCCGAAATCGCGCAGCTGCGCGCGGCCAAGCCCGACGCCGTGTTCTTCTTCTATCCCGGCGGCATGGGCATCAACTTCGTCAAGCAGTACGCCCAGGCCGGCCTCAAGGACCAGATCAAGCTGTATGGCCCGTCGTTCTCGCTCGACCAGACCGTGCTGCCCGGCATGGGCGATGCCGCGGTCGGCGCGTTTGCCTCCGCGTTTTGGACCGAGGACTTCGACAACGCCGCCAGCAAGAAGTTCGTCGCCGACTTCGAGGCCGCCTACGGCCGCGTGCCGTCGCCGAACGCCGCCAACGCCTATGACGGCGCCCGCATGCTCGACGCCGCCCTCAAGACGATCGGCGGCAAGATCGAGGACAAGGCCGCGTTCCAGAAGGCGCTGGAGACCGTCAAGTTCGACAGCGTGCGCGGCAACTTCAAGTTCAACACCAACCATCACCCGATCCAGGACTCTTACCTGTCCGAGATCATCAAGGACGCCAAGGGCCGCCCCGGCATGAAGCGGCTGGAGCTGATCAAGGCGGATCAGGCCGATTCCTATGTCGGCGAATGCGCGATGAAGTAAGGTCCCGCGAGGCGGTCGGCTTGATCCGTCACCCTGAGGTGGACAGCAACTCGGCTTGCCGCGTTGCGTTCCTTGTCAAGACGCCAGTCGGGTAAACCCAACTTGCGTTGCGCAGCGAGCCCCTCGAAGGCGACGACCCGGGCCGCCGCTTAGCGGCCGTTCATCCTTCGAGGCTCGCGGAGACTGTCATCGGGCCGCGCCTCGCGTGGACCCGTTAGCTCGCACCTCAGGATAACGGTTAACTGGGTTCGAGCGAACACCAAATAAGTGCGCGGCCGCGAATGGCCTTTTGGAGGTTGTGATGGGTGCTGCGCTGTTCATCGAACAGTCGCTCAATGGACTGCAACTCGGGGTGCAGCTGTTCCTGATGGCGGCCGGCCTGACGCTGGTGTTCGGCATCATGAACATGATCAACCTGACCCACGGCTCGCTGTTCATGGTCGGCGCGTTCCTCGCGGCCGCCGTGCTGGCGCGCACAGGGAGTTTCGTGGTGGCGCTCGTGGTCGCCGTGCCGGCCACCGCGCTTGCCGGCGCGCTGCTCGAAGCCGCGGTGCTCCGGCGGTTCTACCACCGCGGCCATCTCGACCAGGTGCTGGTGACCTTCGGCCTGATCATGGTGCTCAACGAGGTCGTGCGCATGATCTGGGGCGCCGTGCCGGTGCCGATGGCGCTGCCGGCGCTGCTGTCCGGCGCGGTCACGGTGGCGCCCGGCGTCGTCTATCCGAGCTTCCGTCTCGCCATCCTCGGTGTCGGCATCATCGTCGCGATCGCGCTCTATTTCATTGTCGTCCACACCCGCATCGGCATGTGGGTGAGGGCAGGGGCCAGCAACCGCGATATCGCCTCCGCCATGGGCGTCAATGTCGAGCTGATCTTCCTGCTGGTGTTCGCCGCCGGCGCTGCGCTTGCGGGGCTCGCCGGCATCATGGCCGGCCCGATCAGCGCGGTGCAGGTCGGCATGGGGGAGCCGGTGCTGATCCTCGCCCTCGTCGTCACCGTGATCGGCGGTATCGGCTCGATCAAGGGTGCGTTCATCGCGGCCATCCTCATTGGCGTCGTCGATACCTTTGGCCGTGTGCTGCTGCCGCCGGCGCTCGGCAGCATGCTGATTTTCATGATGATGGCCGCGATCCTGGCATGGCGGCCGCGCGGCTTGTTCCCGGTCCATAGCTGATGAGACATGGTTGAGCCGATGTCCGAACAGACCCTTGTCGCGGCGCTTCCCGCCGCTCCCCGCCGGCCGTTCGCCGATCTCGCCGCCATCGCGGTGCTGATCGTGCTCTTGGCCCTCGTGCCGCTGGCCGCGTCCTGGCTCGGCAACCCGTTCCTGATCAAGATCGGCACCCGGATCGTGGTGTTTTCGATCGCCGCCGTCGCGCTCAACCTGGTGCTCGGTTTCGGCGGTCTGGTCAGCCTGCTGCATGCCGGCCTGTTCGGCATTGGCGGCTATGTCGTCGGCATCATGGCGTTCCATGCCGATGCCGGCGATCTGTTTCTCGGCGTGTTGCCGGGCTCCGGCGAACTCGCGCTGGTGCTGCCGCTGGCGATGCTGGTGTCGGCGGGCGCGGCCGCGCTGATGGGCGTGATTTCGCTGCGCACCAGCGGCTCCTACTTCATCATGATCACGCTCGCCTTCAACCAGATGCTGTTCTACTTCTTCATCGCGCTGCAGCAGTATGGCGGCGAGGACGGCCTGCAGATCACCACGGACCTGACGCTGTTCGGCCGCTCGGCGACGGGCCGCGTGCCGTTCTTCTACGGCTGCCTCGTGGTGCTTGCGATCGTGCTGGTCGTGCTGCAGCGCCTGATCGACAGCCGTTTCGGCATCGTGTTGCGCGCAGCCGCCCAGAACGAGCGGCGGTTGACCGCGCTCGGCATTCCGCCGCTGCGTTACAAGCTCGCGGCGTTCGCGCTGTCCGGCGCGATCGCCGGTCTTGCCGGCGCGCTGCTCGCGGCAGGGCAGCAGTTCATCAGCCCGGCCGATATGTCATGGGTGCGCTCCGGCGATCTCGTCGTGATGTGCGTGCTCGGCGGCATGGCGGTGGTGTGGGGGCCGGTGATCGGCGCCGCCGCCTTCCTGGTGCTGGAGATCGTGCTGTCGGGCTGGTCAGTGCACTGGCAGCTCGCCTTCGGCCTGTTCATCATCGCGGTGGTGGTGACGCTGCGCGGCGGTCTTGTCGATCTGCTGCGGCTCGTGACCGGACAGGGGAGCGCACGATGACCGAGCCGCTGCTGCAGGTGAAGAAGCTCGTCAAGCGCTTTGGCGGGCTCGTTGCCACCAACAACCTCGATCTCGACGTTCAGCCGGGCGAAACCCTGGCGCTGATCGGGCCGAACGGCGCCGGCAAGACCTCGCTGATCTCCCAGCTCCAGGGCGACCTGACGCCGGACGAAGGCACGATCCGTTTCGGCGGCCGCGACATCACCGCCGAGCCGGCGCACCGCCGCGCCCGCATCGGACTTGCGCGCTCGTTCCAGATCACCTCGGTGTTTCCGGAGTTCTCGCTGCTCGGCAATGTCGCGGTTGCGATCCAGGCCCGTGCAGGCCACAGCTTCCGCTTCTGGCGCAACGTTCATCGCGATCCATCCTTGACCAGTCCGGCGCGCGAGGCACTCGACGTCGTCGGCCTGTCGCAGCCCGAGCGCCGTGCCGCCGATGTCTCCCATGGCGAACGCCGCCAGCTCGAGCTCGCCATGGCGCTGGCGATGCAGCCGCGCCTGCTGCTGCTCGACGAGCCGATGGCCGGCATGGGCCGCGAGGACAGCGCGCGCATGACGCGGCTGCTCTCGGACCTCAAGCGGCACTACGCCATCCTGCTGGTCGAGCACGACATGAACGCGGTGTTCGCGCTCGCCGACCGCGTCGCCGTTCTGGTCGCGGGCCAGGTGATCGCCACCGGCAGCGCCGACGCCGTGCGGGCGGACCCGCAGGTGCGGGCGGCCTATCTCGGAAAGAAATGAGGCGCCCATGCTGCTGGAGGTCTCCAATCTCACCGCCGCCTACGGCCCGAGCCAGGTGCTGTTCGGCATGTCGCTTGCCATCGCTCCGGGCGAGGTGGTGACGCTGCTCGGCCGCAACGGCATGGGCAAGACCACGACCGTGCGCACGCTGTCCGGCCTGCTGCCGATCCGCTCGGGCAGTATCCGTCTTGCGGGCGAGGCGATCGACCGTCTGCCGCCGCACCGCATCGCGCGGCTCGGTCTTGGCCTCGTGCCGGAAGGCAGGCACATCTTCCCGAACCTCACGGTGCGGGAGAATTTGCTGATGGCTGCGGCCAATCCGCTGCGCGCCGCCGATCCCTGGACCATGGACCGGGTGATCGAGTTCTTCCCGCGGCTCGGGGCGCGGCTGGCCAATGGCGGCAACCAGCTGTCCGGCGGCGAACAGCAGATGCTGGCGATCGGCCGGGCGCTGATGACCAATCCGAGCCTTCTGGTGCTCGACGAAGCGACCGAAGGTCTCGCGCCCGTGATCCGTGAAGAGATCTGGGCGCGCCTCAAGGCGCTCAAGGGGCAGGGCCTCGCGATGCTGATCATCGACAAGGAGGTCGATGCCCTCGGCGAGTTCGCCGATCGTCACTACGCCATCGAGAAGGGCGAGGTGATCTGGAGCGGCGACAACGCCGCGCTGCTCGCCGACGACAGCATTCGCGCCAAGTTCTTGGGGATCTGACGAGGGCCCTGCGCCAGGCAGGTGATGCGCATCCTGACATTCTGCGTCATCACCGGGCCGACGCGAAGCGTCGTGCCCCGGTGATCCAGCTTTCTTTTATTTCATCGTGAGAAGCTGGATTGCCGGGTCAAGTGTTCAGTCCGGGGACATGGCCGACACCCGTTCGGAGACATCACCGACACTTTTTGAGCCCGTCAAGTCGATGGTGGCGACCTGATGGGCAGCGAAGAACACGCCGTATTGCCCGTCAGCCGCGATCGGCCTGATGGCC